>NZ_JAJSYW010000092.1:0-26247 GCF_036815005.1 Streptomyces sp. IBSBF 2435
CCCCCCCCCCCCCCCCCCCCCCCCCCCCCCCCCCCCCCCCCCCCCCCCCCCCCGAGGGGCCCGGCGGCCACCGCCCCGGGCCAGGACGCGGGCGGGCCGGACGCGGGGACTAGCCACGGCGGCGGGTTCGAATGGCCGGGACGGCGATGGTCGATGACACTGGAAGGGATGCGACTTCGAACCGCGGTGGTGACAGCCACCGCCACCCTGGGTGCCGGCACCGCCGCAGTCGTGGCGGTCGGCCGGTACGGCTCACGTTTCGCCCTCAGGCCGTCCGCGGAGGACCCGGCGAAGGAGGGAGCGGTGACCGTCCACGCGGTCACCGCCGACCGCGTCGTGCTCACCAGGACCGCCGCGTCCGCCCGCCCCGGCACGTACGGCCTGACGGCCGACGGCCTGCACGCGCTGGCCGGCGACGTGGTGGACGGCACGGCCTGCACCGTGACCAGGAAGCTGCTCGCGGTACCGCACGGCTCCCTCGACCCGGGCACCCCGGTCCGGCTCACCCCGCAGGTGCACTGCGGGAATCCGCGGACCGCGCTGGGCCTGGACTACACCGAGGTGGACGTACCGGGCGAGCTGGGCCCGCTGCCCGGCTGGTATCTGCCGGGCAGCCGCAACACCTGGGTGATCACCGTCCACGGCCTGGGCACGACCCGCGCCCACGCGTTGAACGTGCTGCCCGCCCTGCACCGCAGCCGCTTCACCCAGCTGGCCCTTGGCTACCGCAACGACCCCGAGGCCCCGCCGTCGCCCGACGGCATCGGGCACCTGGGCCGTACCGAATGGCGCGACCTGGACGCGGCGATGCGGTACGCCGTCGACTACGGCGCCGAGCGCATCGTGCTGTACGGCTGGTCCACCGGCGCCACCATGGCGCTGCACGCCTCGCGGCTGTCGGCGCTCAAGGACCGGGTCAGCGGCCTGGTGCTGGACTCGCCGGTGCTCGACTGGCGGGCCACGGTCGCCGCCGCCGCCGAAGGGCACGGGCTGCCCGCCCCGCTGGCGCCGCTGGCCGTCCGCGCGGCGGAGGGCCGTTCCGAGCCGCACGGCCGCTACGGCGGCACCGCACCGGCCGACCCCGCGCCGCCCCAGGTGCCCACCCTGGTCTTCCACGGCCCGGGCGACACCCTCGCGCCCTGGGGCAGGTCCCGCGAACTCGCCGCGCGGCTCCCTGAGCTGGTGGTCCTGCACACCGTGCTCGGCGCCCAGCACGGGGCGATGTGGAACGCCGACCCGGCCACGTACGAGGAGACCCTGCGCCGCTTTCTGACCCCGCTCATGTGAGCGGCAACTGCCGGAAATCCCGGCCGATTGGGAATCTGGGCGTACAACGGCGAGACTGCTCCAGTGACGTCCCGTAGCCCGCGAGACACTCCGCTCCGCCTCGTCCCCCGCCGGCCGCTCACCGCCGCCCGCAGGACCGCGACAACGCGCAGGCCAAGGCCCCCGCGCCCGCCGGAAGGCACGCCTCCGCTGCCGGAACTCGCCCGGCTCGCCCGCACCGAACTGGCCGCCGCCGCACGGCTCGCCCGCTGGGCGGGCACCGCCCCCGGCAGCGCGGGGCCGACCGGGATACTGCCCGCCGAGTCCCTCGCGGAGGCGGCCGCCGCCCTGGAGCTGACGTCCGGCCAGATCCGTACCGCCTGGGACCGCGCCAGGCTGTCCGGGCTGATCGAACTGCACGGCGGCGCCGCCCGCCCCGGCTGGCGGCTGCGCGCCTGGGACACCGACGACACGGCGGTGCTGCGCGGCTGGGTCGCGCTCTTCGACGCATGGTCGCTGGCCCACCCCTTCCTGCCCGGCGACCGCAGCGGCCCCGACCCCGCCCTGGTCGCCGAAGTCGTGGAGGCGGCGCCGCAGTTGCTGTCCTTCCTGCACCTGTCGAACGGCCCCGTGCCGATCGACACGCTGCTCGACCTGCTGCGCCAGCGCGTCGCGGAATTGCGCACCGAACGCCACGAGCCGCCCGCCGACGGCGCGGGCGACCCGCTGCCGACCCTCCTCGACTGGACGCTGGAGGCCGCGGCGCGCGTCGGAGCGCTGAGCCCCCGCGACCCGCGGCGGCCCGACGAGGTCGCGCTCACCGCGCTGGGCAGCTGGGCGGTGTGGGTCAAGCTGGAGCAGATCTGCGTCGCCGCGCAGGGTCCCGCCGGGCACATGGAGCAGTCCGCCGCCACCATGCTCCGCGCCTGCGCCCGGCTCTCGCCGGGACCCGCGCGCGCCGAATACCGCGCCTGGCTCGCCGCCCGGCCCGTCGCGCCCGCCGTCGCCGAACTCCTCGACACCGCCCGCGGTGACGACGCGCTGCTGCGCGGCCTGGCCTTCGAGGCGCTGCGGGTCGTCGGCGACCCGGCGGAGCCCGCCGTACGCGGGGTGGTCGACGAGCCGGTGCTGCGCCCGTACGCGGTGCTGTGGCTCGCCGAACTCGACGGCGGCGACCCCGACACCGCGACCGGCCTGCTCACCCGGGAGGAGGCGACGTGGCTGTGGGTCGACACGGCGGCGGCGGTCGCGGACCACGGTGAGGACCATCTGCTGGTCAGCCACCTGGAGACGGCGGTCCAGGGCTCCGTCCCCGGGCTCCTCGAAGAAGTACGTGACGTCGGTCACCCCCGCACCGTCCAGGTCCTCGTCGCCCTGGCCGCCGCCCACCCCGACCCCGTCCTGGCCAAGGCGATGCGCAAGGCGGCCTTCCAGGTCCACACGGGGGAGGCCTAGCCTCCGCGCCGCAGACCCGGCGTTGCCCTACGCGGGTGGCTGCCCGCACAGTTCCGCCCCCAGCCCTCCTGGGCTGCGCCCTCTTCCGCCGAGTGAGGCTGACCCGCCCCAAAGGGGCGCGGGGAACTGCGCGCTCAGCCACGCCGCACCGCAGGTGTGAACGCCACCGCGAGTGGTACCCCCCGAGGGGGCGCGGGGGGCCGCGCGAGGGCCCGCGGAGAAGGGACCCCACCGCACCGTGGGGAAACCACGTCGCATGGGGCCAGTAGACTGGCCCCATGGCCGCACTGTTCCTCGATTAGCTCCGGCGTCACGACGCGCGCGACACGCCCACCCGGCCGTGAGGCCATCCGTTACGCCATGGAGCCAACCCCGTGATCACTGCCACCGGCCTAGAGCTGCGCGCCGGCGCCCGCATCCTCATCGAATCCGCCTCCTTCCGCATCGCCAAGGGCGACCGCATCGGCCTGGTCGGCCGCAATGGTGCGGGCAAGACCACCTTGACCAAGGTGCTGGCCGGCGAGGGCCAGCCCGCCGCCGGGAGCGTGACGCGGTCCGGGGAGGTCGGCTACCTCCCCCAGGACCCCCGCACCGGCGACCTGGACATGCTGGCCAGCGACCGCATCCTCGGCGCCCGCGACCTCGACGTCGTGCTGCGCAAAATGCGCGAGAACGAGGAGCGGATGGCGAACGGGAAGGGCGCCACCCGCGACAACGCGATGAAGAAGTACGCCCGGCTGGAAACCGAATTCCTCACCAAGGGCGGCTACGCCGCGGAGGCCGAGGCGGCCACGATCGCGGCGGCCCTCGGCCTGCCCGACCGCATCCTCGGCCAGCAGCTGCACACCCTGTCCGGCGGCCAGCGCCGCCGCGTGGAGCTGGCCAGGATCCTGTTCTCGGACGCGGACACCCTGCTGCTCGACGAGCCGACCAACCACCTGGACGCCGACTCGATCAGCTGGCTGCGCGACTACCTCAGGACGTACCGCGGCGGATTCATCGTCATCTCCCACGATGTGAACCTCATCGAGACGGTCGTCAACAAGGTCTTCTATCTGGACGCCAACCGCTCCCAGATCGATGTGTACAACATGGGCTGGAAGCTGTACCAGCAGCAGCGCGAGGCCGACGAGAAGCGCCGCAGGCGGGAACGCGCGAATGCGGAGAAGAAAGCCGCCGCGCTCAATTCGCAGGCCGACAAGATGCGCGCCAAGGCCACCAAAACCGTCGCGGCGCAGAACATGGCGCGGCGGGCCGACAAGCTGCTCGCCGGCCTTGACGCGATCCGGGTCTCCGACAAGGTCGCCAAGCTGCGCTTCCCCGACCCGGCGCCCTGCGGCAAGACACCGCTGATGGCCAGCGGCCTGTCGAAGTCGTACGGGTCGCTGGAGATCTTCACCGATGTGGACCTGGCGATCGACCGCGGCTCCCGGGTGGTCATCCTCGGTCTGAACGGCGCGGGCAAGACGACGCTGCTGCGGCTGCTGGCCGGGGTGGAGACGCCGGACACCGGCGAGGTCACCCCCGGGCACGGGCTGAAACTCGGCTACTACGCGCAGGAGCACGAGACGCTCGACCCGGAGCGCACGGTGCTGGAGAACATGCGCTCGTCGGCGCCGGACACCGATCTGGTGGAGATCCGGAAGATCCTCGGCTCGTTCCTCTTCTCCGGCGACGACGTCGACAAGCCGGCCGGTGTGCTGTCCGGCGGTGAGAAGACCCGGCTGGCGCTGGCCTCGCTGGTGGTGTCGAGCGCCAATGTGCTGCTGCTCGACGAGCCGACCAACAACCTCGACCCGGCCAGCCGTGAGGAGATCCTCGGCGCGCTGCACACCTTCAGCGGCGCGGTGGTGCTGGTCACCCACGACGAGGGCGCGGTGGAGGCGCTGCAGCCCGAGCGGATCATCCTGCTGCCGGACGGTGTCGAGGACCTGTGGGGCCAGGACTACGCGGACCTGGTCTCGCTCGCCTGACCGGCCGCCGCGCGGGTCGGCGGCACGGCCGCCGACCTGGCCGGACGCGAAGTGATCATGCCGATTCGATCATTCGGCCCACCGCGGGTCCGTCATCTGTGTGAGTCGGGCTGGTACCGCTCGCGCTCGGGCCCTCGCGGGACGGCAGTGTCTGGTGATCGGTGGTGTGACGTCGGCAAACACCTTACCGACGGCCGCTGACCTGCTGGTATCGCGCGGGCGTGTGTCGCCGCGGCGAATTCGGCGGCGGAAATTCCCCGCCGGAGACCGTTCGTGGCCGCCTGCCGCGGCATTCAGGTTGCGATTGCCGCTGGACAGACCTTGTCGAATGGGTGGCCAGGAAGGCGCTTAGGGGTGATCATGAGAGTCCATAGCGCACTTCCCTGGAGGAGGCACGGGTGGCCGAGACTCTGAAGAAGGGCAGCCGGGTGACCGGCGCCGCGCGCGAGAAGCTCGCGGCGGACCTGAAGAAGAAGTACGACTCCGGAGCGAGCATCCGGGCACTGGCCGAGGAAACCGGCCGGTCCTATGGATTCGTGCACCGGATGCTCAGCGAGTCCGGCGTGACCCTGCGCGGTCGCGGCGGAGCTACCCGAGGCAAGAAGGCCGTCACGGCCTGAGCCGGCCCTGACGACCTGATCTCGACGGGCGGGCATCTCCCGCACCCAGCGGGTCGGCGTACCGAGCGGTTGGTTACTCTTCGGTAGTAGTCAATCCGTGGTCCGCTCGGAGGTGCCCGATGCCCGATGACAAGATCCTGCTCGAACGCGACGGAGTCCGCCTCGCCCTGGACGGCAGCGGTACCGTCGCCACCATTACCCTGTGCAACCCGGCCAAGCGCAACGCGCAGTCGCCCGCCCTGTGGCAGGCGCTGATCGATGCGGGCCGGACTCTGCCGGGGCAGGTACGCGTCGCGGTGCTGCGCGCCGAGGGGCCGTCCTTCTCCGCCGGGCTCGACCGGCAGGCGTTCACCCCCGAGGGCTTCGACGGCGAGCTGTCGTTCCTCACACTCGGGCGCGGCTCGGATGCCGAGCTCGACACGACCATCTCCACCTATCAGCAGGCCTTCACCTGGTGGCGGCGGACCGACCTGATCACGATCGCCGCTGTCCAGGGCCATGCCATCGGGGCCGGTTTCCAGCTCGCGCTGGCCTGTGACCTGCGGGTGTGCGCGGACGACGTGCAGTTCGCGATGCGCGAGACCAGCCTCGGCCTCGTACCCGACCTCACCGGCACCAAGCCGCTGGCCGAGCTGGTCGGTTACGGGCGCGCGCTGGAGATCTGCGTGACCGGCCGCTACGTGCACGGCGCCGAGGCGGAGCGCACCGGGCTCGCCAATCTCGTGGTGCCCGCCGCCGAGCTGGACGCCGCCGTCGCCGACCTGACCGCGGCCCTGCTGGCGCCGCCGCGCGACGCCGTCAACGAGACCAAGGCCCTGCTGCGTACCGCCCTGGCCCATTCCGAGACCGACCAGTACGCGGCGGAGCGCGCCGCCCAGACCCGACGGCTGCGCAGCCTGGCCGGCGCCGCCGAGTAACCCGTACGGACGCGGGGCGCGGTCAGAGCGTGTCGGTCACCACGACCGCCGTCGTCACCGGCCCCGGCGCGTCCGCCGCCGCGACGGGCCTGATCGCGGCGGTCACCGCGCGGGCCACCACCGACGGGCGGTGGCCCGCCGCCACCGCGAACTGGAGCTGGACGCCGCGGCCCGCGGCCCTACCGTCACCGGCCGCGGTGTCGCGGACCCGGACGCCCGCGCCGAGGCCGGCCAGCCGCCGGGTCAGCCGCAGCACCCCCGGCACGGCCAGCGCGGCGGCCTCCACCCGGGCCGCGGGTCCGCCGTCCGCCGGGCCCTCGCCCAGCTCGCGGACCGAGGTGCCGTCGTCCACCACGACACCTTCGAGGACCGGGTCCCGCGGCGGCTCGCCGTCGAGCAGCCCGGTGACCGCCAGGTCGACCGAGCCGACCGGCACGCCCAGCCAGTCCTGGGCCGTCGCCCACAGCGCCGCCCGCAGCCGGTCCGCGGTGCGCGGCAGCGGCTCGTCGAGCGCGGCCTCGAAGCCGGCGCGGATCCGCAATGGCCGGTGCGGCAGCGCGCCCACCGGCGCGGCGTCGTCCACGTCCGCCGCCCCCGCCGTGTCCACGCCGGTGCCCGGGGCCGCGCCGCCGGTGTCCTCGGCCGCTTCCTCGGCCAGTTCCAGCGCCACCGTCCCGAGCCGCACGCCCGGTACGGCCGCCGCGGCGCGCCGCAGCGCGTGGACGGTCGCGCTCTCGGTGATCCAGGCGGCGTCCCCTGTCCCGCCCAGCGGGAGGAGCCGCCCCAGCGCCACCTGCTCCCTTACCGTCCGGGCCAGTCGGTCCATGGTCACCAGGTTTCCTCGCCTTCCGGTGCTGCCGACCACTCGATTGGGGGGGTCGGTGATCCCCTCTGGGCGCATCCCCGCAGCGCTAACGGGCATGCGGACTTAGTGTGGTGCACGGAGCAGCCCAGACGAAGGGACGACTCGCGATGACGGACAGCGCGCAGCACAACCGGCCCGAGCCCGACGGCTCGTCACTGACGGCCGACAGCGGCAGAACCCTCGACAAGGGCGCTGCGGGCGGATCGGCCCGCAAGGTACTCGGCGACCCGGCGAGCCGGGGCCGCACCACCATCGCCGACGGTGTGGTCGAGAAGATCGCCGGCCTCGCGGCCCGCGACGTGGTGGGCGTCCACGCGATGGGCACCGGCCTGTCCCGTACGTTCGGTGCGGTGCGCGACCGCGTTCCCGGCAGTACGCGTTCGGTGACCCGCGGCGTCAAGGCCGAGGTGGGCGAGGTGCAGACCGCGCTCGACCTCGACATCGTCGTCGAGTACGGCGTGTCGATCGTCGAGGTCGCCCGCGCGGTGCGGGAGAACGTGATCGCGGCGGTGGAGCGGATGACCGGACTCGAAGTCGTCGAGGTCAATGTCGCCGTCGGCGATGTGAAGCTGCCGGACGAGGACGATGACGACGACCGTGAGCAGCGGGTCCAGTAGTGAGACCGGATCAGCACACGGGCCATGGGCCCCGCCCCGCAGCCGTCGGGGCGAGCGCAGCCGAGCGGACGGGAAACGGACGATGAGCATGGCGGTGATCGGCCTCGCGGCCGGAATGGCACTGGGCTTCGCCGGGTATTTCGGCGGCTTCGGCGCCTTCCTCGTGGTGGCTCTGCTCGGCGCGGTCGGTTTCGTGGCCGGCAAGTTCTTCGACGGGGACCTGGAACCCGGCGACTTCTTCCGCTCGCGTGACCGCGACCGTGACCGGCGGCGCTGATGGCCTCAGCCGTACCCGGACAGCTCCCCGCCGCCGACCGCGGCGCGCTGCGGATCGCGGACCGGGTGGTCGCCAAGATCGCCGCCCAGGCGGCGGGTGAGGCGCTGTCCGACGCGCCCGGCTCCGACCTGGTGCCGCGCGACGCGGAACCGCACGCCTCGGTGTCGGTACGCAAGGACACCGCCCGGCTGCGGCTGGCCCTGGAGTTGGGCTACCCGGTGAACATCGGGGCGGTGTGCGGCACGGTCCGGCGGCATGTCACCGGCAGGGTCGAGGCGTTGACGGGTATGGATGTACCCGAGGTGGCCATCGAGGTGGAAAGGCTGCACTCCGCGGCGGCGCGCCGCAAGGGCGAGGGGAGGGTCGAATGAGCGACGACTCGGGCAGCCACGTCTACCGCGAACAGGACCCGGGCGATTCCGACGCCGACAACGCGCGGGTCAGTATCGCCAAACGGCCCGAGGACGAGCAGTACGCGGCGGCCCCGTCGGGTCTGCCCGGCAGCGGCCGGACCCGCAAGGTCCGCCGCTTCTGGTCCGGCCGCCGCGTCCCCGCCGCCCTGTCCGCGGCGGTGATCCTCGGACTCGCGGGCCTGTTCCTCTACGACATCGCGTCGGTCCGCGCCGACCGCAAGGCGATGAGCTGGCGGGTCACGCTCGCCCATCAGCTCGCCACCCGGCACCTGGACGACGTGTGGATCATCCTCGGCGCCGCGGTCGCCGCCGCGCTCGGCCTGTGGCTGCTGGTCCTCGCCCTGACCCCCGGCGAGCGCGCGGTGCTGCCGATGGCCCGCAGCGGAACGGCGGGCGTCCGCGCGGGAATCGACCGGCATGCGGCCGAACTGGTGCTGCGCGACCGGGCGATGGAGGTCCCCGGGGTGCGCTCGGCCCGGATCGACGTCAGCCGCCGCAAGGTCAAGGCCCGCGCCACCTCGCACTTCCGCGAACTCGAAGCGGTGCGCGGCGATCTGACGACCGCGCTCGGCGAGGCCGTACGGCAACTGGGCCTGGCCAGGCCGCCCCAGCTGAGCATTCACCTGCAGCGGTCAGAGAAGAAGGGGTGACCGTGCGATGCGCACCACACTCAACCGGGTCCTCCTCGCGCTGATCGGCCTCATCCTGCTGGTGGTGGGGCTCTCGGTGCTGGTCGGCAGCCTCGACCTGCAACGGCACTGGGACTTCACGATGCCCCAGTGGTGGCCCTTCACCGGCCCGAAGGACGTGCTGCTCGCCAACCACGACAGGACCCGCTACCGCTCGGACGGGTGGTGGTGGCCGGTGGTCATCGCCGTGCTCGCGGTCCTGCTGCTGGCCGGCCTGTGGTGGCTGCTCGCCCAGGCCCGCACGAAGCGGCTGCGCCAGATCAGGATCGACAGCGGCGACGGGCAGGGCGCGCTGCTGCGCGGACGCGCGGTGGAGAACGTGCTGCGCTCGGAGGCGGGGGCGTACGAGGGCGTGGAGTGGTCCAGCGCGGTGCTCACCGGGCGGCGGGGGACACCCGAGGCGCGGCTCGTGCTGGGCCTTGCCCCGCACGCCACGCCGCAGGAGGTCGTCACCGGCCTCGACACGGAGGTCCTGGAGCGGGCCCGCAATTCGGCGGGCCTTTCCGAACTCCCCGCCGAAGCGCGCCTCCGCGCGGTCCGCCACCGCGCCGCCCGCGTCAGCTAGCCCCCTGCGGGGCCGCACCGTTCTCCTGGCGGGTGCCTCGTCCTGCGCGCTCGTGCCCGCGGCTGCGCCGTGGCCTGTCGCGCGGTTCCCCCGCGCCCCTGACGGCGTGCCCTCCGCGGCAGGGGCGAGCCCTTGGCGGACGCGGCAGGCCGCGACGGACCGTCGGGTGGGGCACCGGCCCCGAACTCGGACCCGGGAGGGTCAGAGGGCGTGCTGGGCGCCGCCGTCGACGGGGAGCAGGACCCCCGTCAGATAGGACGCCGCCGGCGAGAGCAGAAACGCCGCGGCCCGGCCGAACTCGGCCGGCGTACCGTACCGCCGCAGCGGGACCCCCGCCTCGTTCCGCTCGCGCGCAAGCGCCGGCTCACCGCCCAGCGCGTCCAGTTCGCGCACGCGATCGGTGTCGATGCGGGACGGCAGCAGCCCGACGACCCGGATCCCGCGGGGGCCGACCTCCGCGGCCAGCGTCTTGGCGTAGCCCGCGAGGCCCGGCCGCAGGCCGTTGGAGATCGCGAGTCCGGGAATCGGCTCACGCACCGAACCGGACAGCACGAAGCCGATGACCCCGCCCTCCCCGAGGGCTTCCGCGGCGGCCCGCGCCAGCCGCACCGCACCGAGGAAGACCGACTCGAAGGCGGCCTGCCACTGCTCGTCCCCGGTGGCGGCGGCCGTGCCGGGGGGCGGCCCGCCGACGCTGATCAGCACACCGTCGAGCCCGCCGAAGCGGGTCCTGGCGGTGTCCAGCAGCAGGCCCGGCGTCGCGGGGTCCGCGTTGTCCGCGACGACGCCCCACGCCCGCCCGGGACCGCCGATGTCCGCCGCCGCCGCGTCGAGCGTGGCAGCGGTGCGCCCGGAGAGCACCACCTTGGCGCCCTCAGCGGCGAGTTCGCGTGCCGCGGCGAGCCCGAGGCCGCGTCCGCCCCCGGTGACCACGTACACCCGGTCCTTGAGCCCGAGATCCATCGCTCAGCCCGTCCTCACGTCGTGGCCCGACAGCGCGAGCGCGCTATTGACCAGGCCCACATGGCTGAACGCCTGGGGGTAGTTGCCCAGTTGGCGCCCGGCGACCGGGTCCCACTCCTCGGCGAGCAGCCCGACGTCGTTGCGTACGGTCAGCAGCCGTTCGAACAACTCCCGCGCCTCACCGGTGCGCCCGGTCACATGCAAGGCGTCGGCGAGCCAGAACGAGCAGGCCAGGAAGGCGCCTTCACTGCCGGGCAGCCCGTCCACGCCGCTGGCGTCGGGGGAGTAGCGGCGGACGAACCCGCCGTGGTCCAGTTCCCGCCGCACCGCCTCGACCGTGCCGACCACCCGGCGGTCGCTCGGCGGCAGGAAACCGACCTGCGGGATCAGCAGCGTGGCCGCGTCCAGCTCGGTGGAGCCGTAGGACTGCGTGAAGGTGTTGCGCGCGGCGTCGTAGCCCTTCTCGCACACCTCGGCGTGCACCTGCGCCCGCATCGAGCGCCAGCGGTCCACGTCGCCGCGCAGCTGCGGGCGGGCTTCCACCGTGCGCACCGCGCGGTCGGCCGCGACCCAGGCCATCACCTTGGAGTGCACGAAGTGCCGGCGCGGGCCGCGTACTTCCCACAGGCCCTCGTCCGGCTCGTGCCACTTGGACTCCAGGAACTCCATCAGCATCCGCTGCACGTTCCAGGCGTGCGGCTCGTCGCGCAGCCCGCTGTTCCTGGCCAGGAAGAGCGAGTCGAGGACTTCGCCGTAGACGTCCAGCTGGAGCTGGCCTGCGGCGGCGTTGCCGACCCTGACCGGCGTGGAGTTCGCGTAGCCCTTGAGCCAGGGCACCTCGTACTCGGTCAGCCGCCGCTCACCTGCGATGCCGTACATGATCTGCAGGTCGGCCGGGGCGCCGGCCACCGCCCGCAGCAGCCAGTCCCGCCAGGCCTGCGCCTCGGCGAGGAAGCCGCCGGAGACCAGCGCGTTGAGGGTGAGGGCGGCGTCCCGCAGCCAGCAGAAGCGGTAGTCCCAGTTGCGCACCCCGCCGATCTCCTCGGGCAGCGAGGTGGTCGCGGCGGCGGCGATACCGCCGCTGGGCGCGTACGTCAGGGCCTTGAGGGTGATCATGGAGCGCAGCACGGCCGCCCGCCACGGCCCTTCGTAGCTGCACCGGGCCGACCACTTCTCCCAGTCCTCCAGGCTCTGGTCGAGCGCGGTGAAGGGGTCCGCCCGGCGAGGCCGGCCGGCGTGCGAGGGGTGCCAGGTCAGGACGAAGGCGACCCGTTCACCGGCCGAGACGGTGAAGTCGGAGTAGGTCCGCATGTCCTTGCCGTACATCGGCAGCGGCGGCTCGGTGCGCAGCCACACCGCGTCGGGACCCGCGACGGCCACCCGCTGGTGGTCGGCGCGCCGCATCCAGGGCACCACGCTGCCGTAGTCGAAGCGCAGCGTCAGCTCGCTGCGCATGGCGACCTCGCCCGAGACGCCCTCGACGACCCTGATCACATCGGGCGCGCGGTCGCGCTGCGGCATGAAGTCGGTGACCTTGACGGTGCCCGCCGGGGTGTGCCACACGGTGTCGAGCACCAGGGTGTCGCCGCGGTAGGAGCGCTCGCTGCACTGGTCGGCGTCGAGCGGGGCGAGCCGCCAGCGGCCGTTGCCCTCGTCGCCCAGCAGCGCGGCGAAGCACGCGGCGGAGTCGAAGCGCGGCAGGCACAGCCAGTCCACGGACCCGTCCCTGCCCACCAGTGCGGCGGTCTGGAGGTCGCCGATGAGCGCGTAGTCCTCGATACGTCCTGGCACGGGTCAGCCTCGCCGCCTTCCGGTGGTGTCTGTCGAGTGTGCTGGTCCCGCCGCTAGACCGCTACCGGAACACTGCCCTCGGGCTCCTGCGGGGTCTCCGAGTGCTTCTTCCGGGCCGCCAGTACCTCGGCGCGCTCGCGGCGCAGCAGCACCACCCAGCCCACCGGCACCATCGCGGTGAACAGCCACCACTGGATCGCGTAGGCCATGTGCGGACCGATGCTGCTGTGGTCGGGGTCGGGGATCAGCGCGGGCTGGCCGTGCGCCGGCTTGGGCGAGGTGGACACCAGCTCCAGGTAGCCGCCGACCGGCTGCGCGGGCAGGCCGCCGGCCGATTCCACCGCGGAGCCGTTGATCAGCATGATCTGCCGGGGCGGGAGCCCCGACCTGTCGCGGATGCCGGTGCTCGACGTGGACTCGTCGGGCCGCAGCCGCCCCACGACCGTGACCTCGCCTGACGGCGGCGGGGTGATCCGCGGGAATTCCGTCGGGTCGTCGCCCGGCGAGATCCAGCCGCGGTTGATCAGCACCGCCCGGCCGTCGTCCAGGATCAGCGGGGTGATGACGTGGTAGCCGACCTCTTCGCCGCCGCCCGAGCTGTCGTCCGACCCGGAGTTGCCGGCGGTGCGGTGCCGGGCGACGACCTCGTGCGCGGTGTCGTAGTGGCCGGTGGCGGTCACCATCCGGTAGAGGTCCTTGTGCGGCACCTGGTAGCCGGGGGAGGTCACCGACTCGACCGGTACGGGGGTGGCCTTGAGGCCGGCCGCGATGATCCTGTTGTTCGCCACCCGGTGCTCATGGCGGTGCAGCTGCCAGAAGCCCAGTCTGATCATCACCGGGATCAGCAGCAGACCGACGAGGGTGAGGATCACCCATTGGCGGGACAGCAGGAAGCGGTACACCCCACGACGGTACAACTCGGCCGCGGGGCGTCCGCGGGTAGGGGGTCGGTCGGCCCCGCGGGTGCGGGGTGTGCGGGCCGCGGCTCAGGCGTGCGTCGGGGTGTCGGCGTGGTCGACGATGCCGGCGGCGCCCTCCGCCTTGGCGCAGTGGCCGCTGCAGAACCAGTGGCCGTCGACCTCCACGCCGTGTCCGATGACCTGCACCCGGCAGTGCTCGCAGATCGGCGCCATCCGGTGGACGGCGCACTCGAAGCAGTCGAAGACGTGCACCGCGCCCTGGGCGTGCACCTCGAAGCTCATCGCATAGTCGTTTCCGCAGACTTCGCATCGTGCCATGAGGCCAGGCTGCGGTGCCCGGGCGGCCCGGGCAACCCGGCGGCGGGCGTGTTGCCCGCCCGCCACCCGGACGGCCGCTGCCGTGGACCGCCACAGAGCGGCGGCGCTGTACGGGTCAGCCGTGCACGCCGGCGGCCGGGGTGACGGCCTTGAGCAGCTCGGTGAACTGCCGCTCGTCGATCACCGGCGTCCCGTAGGCGCGGGCCTTGGCCACCTTGCCGGTGGGGGAGCCCGGGTCGTTGGTGACCAGGACGCTGGTGAGCCGGCTGACGGCGGAGGCGACGTGCAGCCCGGCGTCGGTGGCCCGGTCCTCCAGCAGCTCCCGGTCGATACCCGTGTCGCCGGAGAAGGCCACCCGCATGCCCTGGACCAGCGGCCCGTCGGGCGCCAGCCGCCCGGGGTTGGCGTAAGGGCACGGCGGGCGCCTGCGGGCCGGCCGCCAGCCGGAGCGCGGGCCCGAGCCGTACAGCGCGCCGTAACGCGGCGCGGGCACCGCCGGGTCCACCCATTCGGTCAGCGGGCGGCAGGCGTGCAGCGGCAGCGGCAGTTCGGCCGCGGCGGCCAGATGCAGGCTCGGCCGGAAGGTCTCGGCCAGCACCCGGGCGTCGTCCAGGGCGTGGTGGGCGCGCTGCTGGACCACCCCGTAGTGCGCGGCCAGCGACTCCAGCTTGTGGTTCGCCAGCGGCAGCCGCAGCTCCTTGGCCAGCACGATGGTGCACAGCCGGTGCTCCACCGGCGCGGCGGACCGCGCCCTGGCGTACTCCCTGGCCAGCATCGACCAGTCGAAGACCGCGTTGTGGGCCACCAGCACCCGCCCGGCGAGGCGTTCGGCCAGCTCGCCGGCGATCTCCGGGAAGAGCGGAGCGTCGGCGAGTATCGCGCCGGTCAGCCCGTGGATCCACACCGGACCCGGGTCGCGCTGCGGATTGACCGGCGAGTACCAGTGGTCCTGGACCTCGCCGCGGGCGCCGAGGCGGTAGACCGCGGCGGACACGATCCGGTCGTCCTTGCCCAGCCCGGTGGTCTCGACGTCGACCACCGCATAGCCCTCGGGATAGCCCGCGGGCCATGGCGAAGGGGGCGGCGGCGCGGTCCGGTTGTCCAGCATGGTCACTGAGGATACGGCGCGCCGCCGACAGTGGATCATCCCGTACACCCGAGGGGTCCGCCGCCGGTGCCGCGGAGTTGACGCGTACGCGTCCGTACTAATCGGTAACAACCTCTGGCGGACGCCCTGGACGTGCCTCTATGGTGCGCGCATGCCGCAACTGCCCGATGTCGTGCTGTGGTCGATACCCGCCTTCGTGCTGCTCGCCGTCGTCGAGATGGTGAGCTACCGCATTCACCCCGACGAGGACGCGGCCGGGTACACCGGCCGGGACACCGCCACCAGCCTGTCCATGGGCCTGGGCAGCCTCGTCACGGACGCGCTGTGGAAGATCCCGGTGGTGGCGGTCTACTCGGGCGTCTACGCGCTCACCCCGCTGCGGGTGCCAGTGCACTGGTGGACGCTGCCGCTGATGCTGCTCGCCCAGGACTTCTTCTACTACTGGTCGCACCGCGGCCACCATGTGATCAGGCTCCTGTGGGCGTGCCACGTCGTGCACCACTCCAGCCGCAACTTCAACCTGTCCACCGCGCTGCGGCAGCCCTGGACCAGCCTGACCTCCTGGCCGTTCTACCTGCCGCTGATCGCGCTCGGCGTGCACCCGGCGGCGCTGGCGTTCTGCTCGTCGGTCAACCTCGTCTACCAGTTCTGGATCCACACCGAGCGCGTCGACCGGCTGGCCCGCCCGCTGGAGTTCACCCTCAACACGCCCTCGCACCACCGGGTCCACCACGCCTCCCAGGGCGGCTACCTGGACCGCAACTTCGGCGGCATCCTCATCGTCTGGGACCGGCTCTTCGGCTCCTTCGCCGCCGAGACGCAGCGCCCCGTCTACGGCCTGACGAAGAACATCGCCACCTACAACCCACTCCGGGTCGCGACCCACGAATACGCCGCCCTCGCCCACGACCTGGCGGCGGCGGCCGGATGGCGCGACCGGGTGGCGCACCTGCTACGCGGCCCCGGCTGGCGCCCCGCCGCGGCGCCCGACCCCGCGGCGGAAGCGGAAGCGGCGGCCGGAGCCGCCGGAGCCGCCGGCAGCCGGACCCCGGAGCCCGCCGCGTGACGGCGAACGGCGCGGCTGCGGGCACCAGGGCCGCGCCGGAGCGGGCGGGCGCCGCCCTCGCCGCCTTCTGCGCGCTGGCGTGCCTCCAACTGGCGGCCCTCGGCGCACACCAGGGCCTCTTGCGCGACCTGGGCAAACCGCTGCTGATGCCCGCGCTCGCCGTCTGGGTGTGGACCTGGCGCGGCGCGCGGCTGCTGGTCGCGGCGCTGCTGTGCGGCTGCGGCGGCGATGTCCTGCTGGGGGTCGGCGGCACCGTGCCGTTCCTGCTCGGCATGGGCTGCTTCGCCGCCGGGCACGTCTGCTATCTGAGGCTCTTCGTCCGGCTCGGCGGTTTCACCGGGCCGCGCAGGGCGGTACGCGCGCGCTGCGCGGCCTACGCCGGGGCGTGCGCGGTCCTGGTTGTGCTGCTGTGGCCGGGCCTGGACGCCGGGATGCGGATCCCGGTGGCGCTCTACAGCATGCTGCTGACCGCGATGGCCGCGGGCGCGTACGGCCTCGGCGGCGCCGCGCTCGCCGGCGCCGCGCTCTTCCTGCTGTCGGACACCCTGATCGCGGCCGGCCTCTCGGACTGGCCCCGGCCGCCGGGCCACGACCTGTGGATCATGGCGACGTATCTGGTGGGGCAGGCCCTGCTGGCCTTCGGGGTGCGCAGGGCCGGCGGCGCCGTACGTCCCGCGCCCCGTGCGGCGGCGCCGGTGGCCGCGGCGGCGGCGCGGGGCGGTCCTTAGCGCTCGGGCAGGCGACGCCTGCGGCCCGGCAAGGTGCCCCGGACCAGCGGATTCAACAGTCTGTTGCAAAGCGGCGGGTGTCGCGTACGCTTCGGCGGTGACCGCCGCCCGGCTGCTTTGTCGGCGCGGGGCCATAGGCTGGACGGACGGACGGCGCGGCCAGGCGCCCGGAGGGAGGCGGAGCACGTGCTCATCGACACCTACGGACGCGTGGCCACCGACCTGCGCGTCTCGCTCACCGACCGGTGCAATCTGCGCTGCACCTACTGCATGCCGGAGGAGGGCCTGCAGTGGCTCGCGAAGCCCGATCTGCTCACCGACGACGAGATCGTCAGGATGGTGCGGATCGCGGTCACCGGCCTCGGTGTCACCGACGTCCGCTTCACCGGCGGCGAGCCCCTGCTGCGCCCCGGGCTGACCGGCATCGTCGAACGGTGCGCCGCGCTCGAACCGCGCCCCCGCATGTCGCTGACCACCAACGGCATCGGGCTGCGCAGGACCGCGGACGCGCTGCGGGCGGCGGGCCTGGACCGGGTCAACGTCTCGCTCGACACCCTGCGCCCCGAGGTCTTCCGCACCCTGACCCGCAGGGACCGGCACGCCGACGTGCTCGCGGGCCTCGCGGCAGCCGCCGCGGCGGGCCTCGCGCCGCTCAAGGTCAACACCGTGCTGATGCGCGGGATCAATGACGACGAGGCGCCCGGCCTGCTCCGGTGGGCGCTGGACCACGGCTACGAACTGCGGTTCATCGAGCAGATGCCGCTGGACGCCCAGCACGGCTGGCAGCGTACCGACATGGTGACCGCCGACGAGGTGCTGGCGGCCCTCGGCACCCGCTTCGTGCTCACCCCGGAAGGCGAGACGGTACGCGGCTCGGCCCCCGCCGAGCGCTGGCTGGTGGACGGCGGCCCGGCCAGGGTCGGGGTGATCGGCTCGGTCACCCGCCCGTTCTGCCGGGCCTGCGACCGCACCCGGCTGACCGCCGACGGTCAGGTGCGCAACTGCCTGTTCGCCCGCGGGGAGTCCGACCTGCGCGCCCCGCTGCGCTCCGGCGCGTCCGACGCGGAGATCGCCGAGCTGTGGAAGGCGGCGATGTGGGGCAAGAAGGCCGGCTCGGGCCTGGACGACCCGGCGTTCCTCCAGCCGGACCGGCCGATGTCAGCCATCGGCGGCTGACCGCTGCTCCCACTCGGCGAGCGCCACCACGTCCTTGAGGAAGCCGCGCATGCCGAGGAACTGCGCCAGGTGCTCACGGTGCTCGTCGCAGGCCAGCCAGGTCTTGCGCCGCTCGGCTGTGTGCAGCTTCGGGTTGTTCCACGCCAGCACCCACACCGCGGCCGTGCGGCACCCCTTGGCCGAGCAGATCGGCGTCTCGTCGTTCACACGTCCCAGTAAACCGCAGCGCGCCCGGCGCCCGGCCCGGCCGGAAGGCGGGTGCGGCCCGAGCCCCGGCCGCCCCCGGACATGGCGACGCCGGGCAGCCACGGGGGGAGCCGCCCGGCGTCGGTCCATCGCTCCGACGGGGGATGCGGAGCGCCTACGAAGTATGTCATGCACTGACGCGTTGGCGGGAGTGGAACGTCGCCATTGATCTGAGCCTTTCTTGAGGTTCCGCTTCCCCGGCCGCGCTGGTCCGGACCTGGGCAGCCCGCCCCGATCCCAGGTCAGAAGGTGTCGGCCGGATCGGCGAGCGGCTCGGCCGCGCGTTCCGCTCCGGACTCCACTTTGGTCGCCTCGATCGCCGGCCGGACCGGTGGCGGGACGTAGGCCGCGGGCGCCACGGGCGCGTTCTCCCTGCCCGCATTGGCGTAGACCACTGCGATGTACGGGAGCAGCAGACCGATCGCCAGACACGCCCAGGCCAGCGGGCGCTCGATATTCCACAGCACGACCGTGAGGATCACCGAGACGGTACGGACCGACATCGAGATGATGTACCGCCGCTGCCGTCCGCGTACGTCCTCGGTCAGCCCGGTACGCGCCCCGGAGATCTGGTAGACCTCAGGCCCGCCCTGCTTCCGCATCGCATTCCACCGCCGCTCGACTGTCCGGGCCGCACTGCTCACGGGTTGCAGCGCGCCACACCGGATGCCACTACGGTACGCCGCGCGGCGCGTGCGCATCAGAGCGGGGGAGCGGCGGGTCTTTGCGCCGTTCGGACCATGGTTGCCCCCCGACATGCGGCGTAGCCCGGCCGGACGGAGACTTGCCGCACGAGTACCGGGCGCCGGCCGCCCGGTGACGAGGAGGCGAGCGGCATGGGTTGGCTGTGGGCGATCATCGTCGGTCTTGTGCTTGGCCTCATCGCCAAGGCGATCCTGCCAGGCAGGCAGAGCCTGCCGCTGTGGCTCACCGTGATCTGCGGCATGGGCGGCAGCATCCTCGGCAATGCCGCGTCGACCTGGCTCGGGGTCAACGACACCAAAGGCTTCGACTGGACCCGGCATGTCCTCCAGCTCATCGGCGCGGTCATCGTCGTGGGGCTCGGCGACGCCCTGTGGTCCGCGTTCAAGGGCAGGCGCAGGACGACCAGGGTCTGAGGGCCGCGGGCCGGTCCGGCGGACTCCGGGAGCCCGCCGGAGGGTCAGCCCGGCTGCACCCGCAGCCATCGCGGCGCCACGGGACCGGTCAGCCACACCCCGTTGTCGCTGACCCGGAAGACCTGGCCCCCGGCGGCGAGCCCCGCCGCATCCACCGCGAGCACCACGGGACGGCCGTGCCGCGACCCCACGCGCACGGCCGTCCCGCGGTCCGCCGACAGGTGGACGTCCTGCCGCGCCATCGGCAGCAGCCCGTCGCGCAGGACCAGCGGCAGGGTGGCCGCCGCCGTCCCGTGGAAGAGCACCTCGGGCGGCGCCGCCGGCGCGAGGCCCAGGTCCACCGGCAGGGTGTGCCCCTGGCTGGCCCTGATCCGCCGGCCGTCCTCGGAGTACGCGAACCGCCGCTTGTCGTTGGTGGCGACCACGTGGTCCAGCTCCGCCCGCGTCAGGCTCCTGCCGTGGGCGGAGCACGCGGCCAGCAGCGCGCCCACGTCCACCCAGCCCGCCTCGTCCAGCGCCAGCCCTATCCGCTCCGGCCGGTGCCGCAGCACCAGCGACAGGAACTTCGACGTCTTGACCGTCCGCTTCTCGTCCAGCATCCCCCCGGCCCCCCTGATGTCCCCGGGCGTCTCAGACACCCTGGCTGACCGAACTCATGTTGAAGTCCGGCACCCGCAGCGCCGGCGCCGCCGCCCGGGTGAAGTAGTCGCTCCACTCGCGGGGCAGCGTCCGCTCGCTGCGGCCCGCCTCGACCGCCCGGCCCAGCAGGTCGACCGGTGACTCGTTGAAGCGGAAGTTGTTCACCACGCCCGACACCTCGCCGCCCTCGACCAGGTAGACGCCGTCCCTGGTCAGGCCGGTCAGCAGCAGCGTCGCCGGATCGACCTCGCGGATGTACCACAGGCAGGTCAGCAGCAGGCCGCGCTCGGTGCCCGCCACCATCTCGGCCAGCGACCGCTTGCCGCCGCCCTCCAGGATCAGGTTGTCGGCCGCCGGCGCCATCGGCAGCCCGGTCAGCGCGGCGCTGTGCCGGGTGGTCGGCAGATTGCGCAGGGTGCCGTCCCGCAGCCAGTCCACCGGGCCGACCGGCAGCCCGTTGTCGAAGACCGAGGCGTCGTCGCCCGACGCGTGCGCGACCACGAAGGGCGCCGACTCCAGGCCCGGCTCGACCGGGTCGCTGCGCAGCGTCAGCGGCAGCGCCGCCAGCTGCTCGCCGACCCGGGTGCCGCCGCCGGCCCTGCTGAAGACCGTACGGCCCTCCGCGGCGTCCCGGGCGCCCGAGGACCACAGCTGGTAGACCATCAGGTCGGCGACCGCCGACGGCGGCAGCAGCGTCTCGTAGCGCCCGGCCGGCAGGTCGATCCGCCGCTCCGCCCAGGCCAGCCGCTGCGCCAGTTCGGCGTCCAGCGCCAGCGGGTCGACATCGGTGAAGTCCCGGGTGGCCGCGCCCGCCCACGCCGACCGGGTGCGGTCGGGGGACTTGGCGTTGACCTCCAGCGTGCCGTTCGGCTGGTCGTGCCGCAGCCGCAGCCCGGCCGACGTGCCCAGATACGTCGAGGTCACCGAGTGGAAGGCGAAGCCGTACAGCTGCCGCCCGCCGGCCCGCGCGAGGGCGAAGGCCTCCCCGAGCGCGGGCGCGAAGGCCGCGAAGACCCCCGAGGCGGTCTCGGCCGGCGCGTCGGTGAAGTCCGCGGACTGCGGCACCCCGGTCACCAGCGGCTGCGCGTCCTCGGCGGGACCTGCCTCGCGGGCCGCCGCCTCGGCCGCCCGCACCAGCGGCTCCAGCTCGTCCGCGGTGACCGCGGTGCGCGACACCACCCCGGAGGCGGCGCCCTGCCCGCCGTCAACCGTCGCGATGACCGTCAGCGTCCGCCCGCGGGTGACCCCGTTGGTGGTGAGCGCGTTGCCGGCCCAGCGCAGATTGGCGCTGGACTCCTCGTCGGCGATGACCACACAGCCGTCCGCCGCCGACAGCTCCAGCGCCCGCTCGACCAGCTCGTGCGGCTTCGTCGTCGTGCTCATCGCCCCGCCTCCTGGGTGGTGTTCAGAATGTTGACGCCCCGGAACAGCGCGGAGGGGCACCCGTGGGACACCGCGGCGATCTGGCCCGGCTGGGCCTTTCCGCAGTTGAACGCCCCGCCCAGGACGTACGTCTGCGGGCCGCCGACGGCCTCCATCGAGCCCCAGAAGTCGGTGGTGGTGGCCTGGTAGGCGAAGTCCTTGACCTGGCCGTCGAGGCGGCCGCCCCGGATCGCGTACGCCCGCTGACCGGTGAACTGGAAGTTGTAGCGCTGCATGTCGATCGACCAGGACCGGTCGCCGACCACGTAGATGCCGCGCTCGACCCCGCCGATCAGCTCCTCGGTGGACGGGCCGTCCGGCGCGGGCTGGAGGGAGACGTTCGCCATCCGCTGGACCGGCACATGGCCGGGGGAGTCGGCGTAGGCGCAGCCGTTGGAGCGCTCGAAGCCGGTGAGCCTCGCGATCCTGCGGTCCAGCTGGTAGCCGACCAGCACACCGTCCCTGACCAGGTCCCAGGACTGGCCGGCCACGCCCTCGTCGTCGTAGCCGACGGTGGCCAGGCCGTGCTGGGCGGTGCGGTCGCCGGTGACGTGCATCAGCGGCGAGCCGTACTTCAGGGTGCCCAGCTGGTCGAAGGTCGCGAAGGAGGTGCCGGCGTAGGCGGCCTCGTAGCCGAGGGCGCGGTCCAGCTCGGTGGCGTGGCCGATGGACTCGTGGATGGTCAGCCACAGGTTGGACGGGTCGACCACCAGGTCGTACGCACCCGCCTCGGCCGAGGGCGCGCGCATCTTCTCGGCCAGCAGGCCGGGGATCGCGGCGAGTTCGCCGTCCCAGTCCCAGCCGCCGTCGGTCAGGTACTCCCAGCCGCGGCCGGCCGGCGGGGCCAGGGTGCGCATCGACTCGAAGCCGCCGCCGTCGGGGTCGACGCTGACCGCGGTGAGCTGCGGGTGCAGCCTGACCCGCTGCTGGGTGGTCGTGGTGCCCGCGGTGTCGGCGTAGAACTTGTTCTCGTGCACCGCGATCAGCGAGGCGTCCGCGTGCGAGACGCCGTCCGCGGCCAGCAGCCGGCCGCTCCACTCCGCGAGCAGCCCGGTCTTGTCCGCGTCGGGGACGTCGAACGGGTCGATCCCGTAGGCCGACACCCAAGTGCGGTCCGCGTGCACCGGCTCGTCCGCCAGCTCGACCCGCTCGTCGGAGCCGGCCGCCGCGATCACCCTGGCGCTCAGCTTGGCCATAGCCACGGCCTGCGAGGCGACCTTGGCCGCCGCGTCCATCGTCAGGTCCACGCCGGAGGCGAAGCCCCAGGCGCCGCCGTGCACCACCCGGACCGCGTAGCCCAGGTCCGTACTGTCCGACGTCCCGGCAGGCCGCGCGTCCCGCAGCCGCCAGGCGGCGCTGCGTACCCGCTCCAGCCGGAAGTCGGCGTGATCGGCGCCCAGCGCCCGCGCTCTGGCCAGCGCCGCGTCGGCGAGTGCCCGCAGCGGCAGCGCGAGGAATGACTGATCGACCTCATGAGGCACGGCGAACTTCCCTTCGCGTCGGCGTGTCCGCAGTGAATCATGCCGCGCCGGGGGTGGACGGCGCCGCGAATTTCGGCGCGGCGGCCTGTCGCGGCCGACCGTCAGGTGTACCAACAGGCCTTTCTGCGGCAGCTCTTGGCTTGGTCCAGACCAATCTCTATGCTCGTGGTGCCGCCCTCTCTTGTCCGCACCGCATCACCGCACGCTCGACAAGGAGCCCCCCACCATGTCAGTACGCCGCAAGGCCGCCGCCCTGGGCGCGGTCGGCGCCACCACCCTGGTCATCGCCGGGCTCACGCCCGGCTCGGCCAGCGCGCACGGAGCGCTCAGCACCCCGGTCAGCCGGATCTCCGCCTGCTACGCGGAAGGCCCGGAGAACCCGAAGTCGCAGGTGTGCAAGGACCTCGTCGCCGACAGCGGCACCCAGCCGCTGTACGACTGGAACGAGGTCAACATCGCCAACGCCAACGGGCAGAGCCGGACGATCATCCCCGACGGCCACCTCTGCTCCGCCGACCGCGACAAGTACCGCGCGCTGGACTGGGCCCGCACCGACTGGCCGGCCACCCCGGTCCAGGCGGGGCAGACCACCGTCAGCTTCAAGGTCACCGCACCGCACCGCGGGGTCATGACGCTCTACATCACCAAGCAGGGCTACGACCCGACGAAGCCGCTGAAGTGGTCCGACCTCGACACCACCCCGGTCGCCACCTACACCACCGCGGCCTCCTCGCCCGGTTACTACACCTTCCCCGCGACGCTGCCGTCCCGCACCGGCCGGCAGCTGATCTACCAGGTGTGGCAGCGAAGCGACAGCCCCGAGGCCTTCTACGGCTGCGCGGATGTCGTCTTCGGACAGACCGTGCAGGCGGCGAAGGCGGCCACCGCCGACATCGCCAAGGCACCGACCGACGCCCAGATCACCGCGGGCGAGGCGAAGTCGACCGTCGTCCACCACGGCCACGGCGGTGACGCCCCCGTCACCTCCACCACCGGCAACCTCGCGACCAGCAACGTGGCCGCGAGCAGCAGCACCCTGGAGACCGCGCTGTCCGGCAGCGCGATCCTGGCCAGCGGCGCGGTCGGCCTGCTGGTCTACAGCCGCCGCAGGGCCGGGGCGCGCAACCAGGGCTGACGGCCGGCCCCTGTAGGAACCCCACAGGGTCGGCCGGGGCAGCCTGTCGGGGCCGATTCCCCGGAACGGCGCCGGGACCGATAGCTTTCACGGAGATACTCACGACTGAGGAGTGATCCGTTGAGCCGCTCGGTTCTCGTCACCGGAGGAAACCGGGGCATCGGCCTCGCCATCGCCCGGGCTTTCGCCGACGCGGGCGACAAGGTCGCCATCACGTACCGCTCGGGCGAGCCGCCGGCCGACCTCGTGGCACTCGGTGTGCTCGCGGTGCGCTGCGACATCACCGACGCCGAGCAGGTCGAACAGGCCTACAAGGAGGTCGAGGCGGCGCACGGCACGGTCGAGGTCCTGGTGGCCAACGCCGGCATCACCCGCGACCAGCTGCTGATGCGCATGTCGGAGGAGGACTTCACCGCGGTCCTCGACACCAATCTCACCGGCACCTTCCGGGTGGTCAAGCGCGCCAACCGCGGCATGCTGCGGGCCAGGAAGGGCCGGGTCGTGCTGATCTCGTCGGTGGTCGGCCTGCTGGGCTCGGCGGGACAGGCCAACTACGCCGCCTCCAAGGCCGGCCTGGTCGGCTTCGCCCGCTCGCTGGCCCGCGAGCTGGGTTCGCGCAACATCACCTTCAACGTCGTGGCACCCGGCTTCGTCGACACCGACATGACCCGGACACTCACCGACGAGCAGCGCGCGGGCATCGTGGCGCAGGTGCCGCTGGCCCGCTACGCGCAGCCCGAGGAGATCGCCGCCGCGGTGCGTTTCCTGGCGTCCGACGACGCCGCGTACATCACTGGAGCCGTCATCCCGGTTGACGGCGGATTGGGCATGGGTCACTGACCACCATGAGCGGAATCCTCGACGGCAAGCGCATCCTGATCACCGGTGTGCTGATGGAGTCCTCCATCGCCTTCCACACCGCCAAGCTGGCCCAGGAGCAGGGCGCCGAGATCATCCTGACCGCCTTCCCCCGGCCGACCCTGACCGAGCGGATCGCCCGCAAGCTACCCCGTCCGACGAAGGTCGTCGAGCTGGACGTGACCAACGCCGAGCACCTGGCGGGCCTGGAGAGCGTCGTGCGCGACGAGCTGGGCGGCCTCGACGGCGTGGTCCACTCGATCGGCTTCGCCCCGCAGGACGCGCTCGGCGGCAACTTCCTCAACACCCCCTTCGAGTCGGTCGCCACCGCGATGCACGTGTCGGCGTACTCGCTCAAGTCGCTCACCATGGCCTGCCTGCCGCTGATGACGGAAGCCGGCGGCTCGGTCGTCGGCCTCACCTTCGACGCGCAGTACGCCTGGCCGCAGTACGACTGGATGGGCCCGGCCAAGGCCGCCCTCGAAGCGACCTCGCGCTACCTGGCCCGCGACCTGGGCAAGCAGAACATCCGCTGCAACCTGATCTCCGCGGGCCCGATCGGCTCGATGGCCGCCAAGTCCATCCCGGGCTTCTCGGACCTGGCGGACGTGTGGAACCACCGCTCGCCGCTGGAGTGGGACATGTCCGACCCCGACCCCGCCGGGCGCGGTGTCGTGGCGCTGCTGTCCGACTGGTTCCCCAAGACCACCGGCGAGATCGTGCACGTCGACGGCGGGGTGCACGCGATCGGCGCGTAGGTTCTCGCGCAGGACCTCCGGCATCCCCGCGGGATGCCCGAACGCGGCGGCGGGCTCAGTCCGCCGCCGCGTTCGTCATGGCGCGGAAGCGGCAGTGGAAGGCGTGGTCGCGGGCCTCGGCCGCCGCCCGCTCCCGGTCGCCGGCCCGGATCGCGGCGACCAGCCGCGCGTGGTCGAGGTGGTCCTCCGGCCGCAGTTCGGTGCCGACGTCGGCCCGCAGGAAGTCCCGCAGCACCTGGCCGAGGTCGGCGTACAGGGCGGTCAGCACCTCGTTGTGCGAGGCCGCCACCACCGCCAGGTGCAAGGTGGCGTCGGCCTCGACGAAGGCCTCAGCGTCCCCCGAGTCCCAGGCCAGCTCCCGCCGCTCCAGCAGCGCGTCGAGCTGCCGCAGGTCCGCCTCGTCGCGCCGCTCGGCGGCCAGCGCCGCCGCGGTGGTCTCCAGCGCCCCGCGCAGCTCGGCGATGTGCAGCTGGTCGGCGCCCGCGAACCGCCGCTGCATCACCCCGGCCAGCTCGCTGGTCGCCACCACGTAGGTGCCGGAACCCTGCCTGATGTCGAGCAGGCCGTTGTGCGCGAGCGCCCTGACCGCCTCCCTGACGGTGTTGCGGGCCACCCCGAGCCGTTCGACCAGCTCGGGCTCGGTGGGGATACGGCTGCCCACCGGCCAGCTGCCCGAGGTGATCTCGGCCCGCAGCCGGGCGATGACCTGGTCGGCGAGGGTGGCACTGCGGGGCACGGGTCCGAGATTCATCCCATCATTCTATGATGGGTCCATGCACGATGACGACTCCTTGACCCTCGATCCGGCCACGACCCTGGAAAAGGCACCGCCGCAGCGACTCGAAGGTCAGCTCCCGCACATC
>NZ_JAJSYW010000093.1:0-25778 GCF_036815005.1 Streptomyces sp. IBSBF 2435
CCCCATTATCAACACGCCCCTCCCCGGACGGGACCCCTTCCTCCACACCCGCGTGCGGGCAGACCCGGTCGGTCCCGCACTCGTCACAGCGGTGAACCACCAGGCGGCCGGGCGATCACTCCCTGGCCTCACTACTGGTCCGCCCGCCTGCTCGCAGGCGGGCTCATCGCGGTGGCGCCGAGGCGGGAGAGGGCTTCCGCCGCCTCGGCGGCTGTCGGGGCGGAGATCGGCTCGGGCGGTCCTGGCCGGGGCCTTACGGCTTGGCGCCGGCGGTGGTGACCGTCAGAGGGAGGAGCTTCCTGCCTGTTGGGCCGACCTGGATGTCGAGGTCGAGTTGGGGGCAGACGCCGCAGTCGAAACAGGGGGTCCAGCGGCAGTCCTCGACCTCGGTTTCGTCGAGGGCGTCCTGCCAGTCCTCCCAGAGCCAGTCCTTGTCCAGGCCCGAGTCGAGGTGGTCCCAGGGGAGGACTTCCTCGGCGGTGCGTTCGCGGGTGGTGAACCAGGCCAGGTCGAGGCCGGCCTCGGGGAGCACCGTGCGGCAGGCGTGCAGCCAGCGGTCGTAGGAGAAGTGCTCGCGCCAGCCGTCGAAACGGCCGCCGTCCTCGTAGACCGCGCGGATCACGGCGCCGACGCGGCGGTCGCCGCGGGAGAGCAGCCCCTCGATGATGCCGGGCTTGCCGTCGTGGTAGCGGAAGCCGATGTTGCGGCTGTACTTGCGGTCGCCGCGGATCGCGTCGCGGAGCTTCTCCAGGCGCGCGTCGGTCTCCTCCACGCCGAGCTGCGGGGCCCACTGGAAGGGCGTGTGCGGCTTGGGCACGAAGCCGCCGATGGAGACGGTGCAGCGGATGTCGTTCTGGCCGGTGACCTCGCGGCCCTTGGCGATGACCTTCTTCGCCATGTCGGCGATCTGGAGCACGTCCTCGTCGGTCTCGGTGGGCAGCCCGCACATGAAGTACAGCTTCACCTGGCGCCAGCCGTTGCCATAGGCGGTGGCGACGGTACGGATCAGGTCCTCTTCCGAGACCATCTTGTTGATGACCTTGCGGATCCGCTCCGAGCCGCCCTCAGGGGCGAAGGTCAGACCGGAGCGGCGGCCGTTGCGGGTCAGCTCGTCCGCCAGGTCGATGTTGAAGGCGTCGACCCGGGTGGACGGCAGCGACAGGCCGATCTTGTCCTCTTCGTACCGGTCGGCCAGGCCCTTGGCGATGTCGGCGATCTCGCTGTGGTCGGCGGACGACAGCGACAGCAGGCCGACCTCCTCGAAGCCGGTGGCCTTCAGGCCCGCCTCGACCATCTCGCCGATACCGGTGATGGAGCGCTCGCGCACCGGGCGGGTGATCATGCCGGCCTGGCAGAAGCGGCAACCGCGGGTGCAGCCGCGGAAGATCTCCACCGACATCCGCTCGTGCACGGTCTCCGCGAGCGGCACCAGCGGCTGCTTGGGGTAGGGCCACTCGTCCAGGTCCATCACGGTGTGCTTGGACACCCGCCACGGCACACCGCTGCGGTTGGGCACGACCCGGGCGATCCGGCCGTCCGGCAGGTACTCGACGTCGTAGAAGCGCGGTACGTAGACCCCGCCGGTCTTGGCCAGCCGCAGCAGCACCTCGTCACGGCCGCCGGGGCGCCCCTCGGCCTTCCAGCCGCGGATGACCTCGGTCATCTCCAGGACGGCCTGCTCGCCGTCGCCGATGACGGCCGCGTCGATGAAGTCCGCGATCGGCTCGGGATTGAAGGCGGCGTGGCCGCCGGCCAGCACGATCGGGTCGTCCAGGGTGCGGTCGGCCGCGCGCAGCGGGATGCCGGACAGGTCGAGCGCGGTCAGCATGTTGGTGTAGCCCAGCTCGGTGGAGAAGCTGAGGCCGAAGACGTCGAAGGCGCGGACCGGGCGGTGCGCGTCGACGGTGAACTGCGGCACCCCGTGCTCGCGCATCAGCGCCTCGAGGTCGGGCCACACGCTGTACGTGCGCTCGGCGAGCACGCCCTCGCGCTCGTTGAGCACCTCGTAGAGGATCATGACGCCCTGGTTGGGCAGCCCGACCTCGTACGCGTCCGGGTACATCAGCGCCCACCGCACATCGGTGGCGTCCCACTCCTTGACGGTGGAGTTCAGCTCCCCGCCCACGTACTGGATCGGCTTCTGGACGTGCGGGAGAAGTGCTTCCAAGCGCGGGAAGACCGACTCGACAGGCATCTCGGCGACTTTCATCAGCTGGCGGTGAGCGCCCCGGGCCGGTGGCCCGGGGGGTGGATGACCCTCAAGGGTACCCGGATGCCCCCGGCTCCCGGTCCGCCCGCGACCGGGGCACCCGGCGTAAGGCCGCAGCCCGGCAGCCGGGGGCGCCCGGCGTACGGCCGCTCCCGGAGGGGCTTACGCCGACATCGGGCGCTGCATCTTGACCGATTGGAGGAGCCCTATGGCCACGCAGTTCGCGAACATGGAGGACCCCCCGTACGACACAAAGGGCAGTGGGATGCCCGCGACCGGCATGATGCCCAGCGTCATGCCGATGTTCTCGAACGCCTGGAAGGCGAACCACGCCACGATGCCCGCCGCCACGATCGTCCCGTAGAGGTCGGTCGCGCCGCGTGCGATGGCGCAGCCGCGCCAGAGGATGACGCCGATCAGCAGGATGATGAAGGCCGCGCCGACGAAGCCCAGCTCCTCGCCCGCGACGGAGAAGACGAAGTCCGTCTGCTGCTCGGGCACGAACTGGCCGGTGGTCTGGCTGCCGTGGAAGAGGCCCTTGCCGAGCAGCCCGCCCGAGCCGATGGCGATCCGCGCCTGGCTGGTGTTGTAGCCGACGCCGGAGGGGTCGAGCGCCGGGTTGGCGAAGGCGGCGAAGCGGTCGATCTGGTATTTGTCGAGGATGCCGAGCTGCCAGACCAGCAGCGCGCCGCCGATGCCGGAGGCGATCAGCCCGAAGACCCACCGGTTGGACGCGCCGGAGGCGAGGAGCACGCCCAGCACGATCGCGCCGAGCACCATCACCGAGCCGAGGTCCGGCATCAGCATGATGATGCCGATCGGCAGCACGGCGATGCCGAGGGACTGGAGCACGGTCCGGTGGTCGGGGTGCTCGCGGTCGCCCGCGTCGACCCGGGCGGACAGCACCACCGCCATCCCGAGGATGATCGCGACCTTGACGAATTCCGAGGGCTGGAGCGAGAAGCCGCCGCCGATGACGATCCAGGAGTGGGCGCCGTTGACGGTGGAGCCGAGCGGGCTGAGGACGGCGAGGATGCCGAGGATCGCCAGCGCGTAGTAGAAGGGCACCACGTCCCGCATCCGGCGGTGGCCGATGACGACCGCGCCGATGCCGAAGCCGGCGCCGATGCCCGCGTTCATCAGGTGCCGCAGCAGGAAGTAGTACTGGTCGCCGTGGGTGAGGCTGGTGCGGTTGCGGGTCGCGGAGTAGACCAGCAGGGTGCCGATGGCGCACAGCAGCAGGGCCGCGAAGAGCAGCAGCCAGTCCATCCTGCGTACGACCGAGTCGCGCGCGAAGAGCTTGCCGAGGGTCGACCGCTCCGGGGTGTAGCGGGGGACGGAGGTGTAGCCGTGGGCGCTCATGACCAGTACCTCCTGCCCAGCAGCAGCTTCTCGGGCCGTCCCGGGGCGAGCGCGGCGAGCGCCGGGGCGGCGCCGCCCGCGGTGCGGGGGCCCGAGGGCGCGAACAGCTCGTCGGACGACGGGAGGGTGTACGACGCGGCGGAGGCGACACCGTCGGCGGAGATCTTCGGCAGCCTGGTGACCGGCTGCGGCATGATCCCCTTCTTCGGGTCGATCGTGGCGGTGTCCTTCTTGATGCCGTACATCGCCTCGTAGATCCGCCGTACGGCCTCGCCGGAGGCACCGGAGCCGGTGCCGCCCTGGGAGATCGTCATGACGATCGTGTAGTCCTTGGTGTAGGTGTCGAACCAGGACGTGGTCTGCTTGCCCTCGACCTCGGCGGTACCGGTCTTGGCGTGCAGCGGGATCCGGTCCTGCGGCCAGCCGCCGAACTTCCAGTCGGCGGTGCCCTCGGTGACGACGCCGGCCAGCGCATTGTCGATGTACTTCAAGGTGGCCTTGGTGTCGGGCAGCTTGCCGGAGACCTTGGGCTTGATCGGCGTGACGGTCTTGCCGTCGGCGCTGACCACGGCCTTGCCGATGGTCGGCTGGTAGAGGGTGCCGCCGTTGGCGAGCGCCGCGTAGACCCGGGCCATCTGCACCGGGGTGACGAGCGTGTCGCCCTGGCCGATCGCGTAGTTGACCGAGTCACCGGCACGGATGACGTTGTGGTCGGCGCACTTCTCGACGGAGATCTGGACTTCCAGGCTCTTCTTCTGGTCGTTCTTGTGCGCCGCGGCGGTACGGCACCAGTAGTCCTGCATCTCGTCGTTGTACTCCGCCGCCCACTGGCGGTCGGGCACCCGCCCGGTGACCTCGCCGGGCAGGTCGACGCCGGTCTTGGCGCCCAGGCCGAACTGGTGGGCGGTCTTGAAGAACCAGTCCTTGGGGTGCTTGGGGTTGGTGGCGCCGTCCTTCTTCCACTCGTTGTAGGCGATGCCGTAGAAGACGGTGTCGCAGGAGACCTCAAGGGCGCGGCCGAGCGAGATGTCGCCGAAGCTCTCGTTCTCGAAGTTCTTGAACTCCCGGTCGCCGATCATCATCGAGGAGGTGCAGGGGTAGTTGCCGTCCGGCGCGTAGCCGGCGTTGATGGCGGCGCTGGTGGACACCACCTTGAAGGTGGAGCCGGGGGCGGACTGGCCCTGGATGGCCCGGTTCAGCAGCGGGTAGTCGGACTTCTTGTCGATCAGCGAGGCGTACGCCTTCGCCGAGATGCCGCCGACCCACTCGTTGGGATCGTAGGTGGGCAGACTCGCCATGGCGATGATCTGACCGGTGCGGTTGTCCATCACGACCGCGGCGCCGGAGTCCGCCTTGTAGTTCTCGTGGGAGACTTTGTCGTACGTCTTGCGGGCGGCCACCATCGCGTCGTTCAGCTCTTTCTCGGTGACCGCCTGGACCCTCGCGTCTATGCTGGTGACCAGGTTGCTGCCGGGCTGGGCGGGGGTGTCGCCGGCCTTGCCGATGACCCGGCCGAGGTTGTCCACCTCGTAGCGGGTCACGCCCGCGGTGCCGCGCATCTGCTCGTCGTAGACGCTCTCCAGGCCCGAGCGGCCGATCTGGTCGGAGCGCAGCAGCGGGGTCCTGGTCTTCTCCGACGCGCTGACCTCGTCGTCGGTGACCGGGCCGAGGTAGCCGAGCACCTGGGCGGCGTTCGACTTGTACGGGGCGGCGTAGCGGCGTACGGCGGTGGGCTCGGCGGTGACGCCGGGGAAGTCCTCGCGGCGCTCCATGATCTGCAGCGCCTGCTGGGTGGTGGCCGAGTCGGTGATCGGGATCGGCTGGTAGGGAGAACCGTTCCAGCACGGCTTGGGCGTCTTGGCGTCGCACAGCCGGACCTTGTCGATGACGTCCTGCGGCTGCATGCCCAGCACCCCGGCGAGCCTGGTCAGTACGGCGGTGCCGTCGTCGGCCTGCTTGAGCAGGTCGGTACGGCTGGCCGAGACGACCAGCTTGGTCTCGTTGTCGGCCAGCGGCACTCCGCGGTCGTCGAGGATCGAGCCGCGCACGGCGGGGGTGACGACCTGCTGGATGTGGTTGTTGGCGGCCTTCTGGTCGTACTGCTGGCCGTTGCGGATCTGCAGGAACCACAGGCGTCCGCCGAGGGTCAGCAGCAGCGACACGACCAGGATCTGCAGGATGACCAGCCGGATGGTGATCCGGGTGGTGCGGCCGGTCTCGGGGATGTTGCTGCTCATCGCCTGACTCCCCTGGCCATCGAGTTGACCTTGACCATCTTTCCGGCCCGGCCGAAGAGCCCGGCGCGCTGCGGGGCGATACCGGTTCTCATCCGGCTGCGGCTGCCGCCGTAACCGCCCGTGGCGTCCTCGGACAGCGGGTCGTGGTCGAAGCGGCGGGCCAGCGCCATCACCAGCGGCACCACGAAGGGGGCGAGCAGCAGGTCGTAGACGGTGGCGGTGAAGACCAGCTTGGCCAGGCCGACATGGGCGCCCGCGGTGTCGCCGACCAGGCTGCCGACGCCCGCGTAGAGCACGGTGGTGCCGATGGCCGCGCCGATGACGACCAGCATCGGGCCGGCCGCGGTACGCAGCCGGCCGTTCTCCGGCTTGAACAGGCCCGCCACGTAGCCGATGACGCACAGCACCATCGCGTACCGGCCCACCGCGTGGTCGGCCGGGGGTGCCAGGTCGGCGAGCAGGCCCGCCGCGAAGCCGATCAGGCAGCCGGCGATATGGCCGTAGCTGATGGCGAGACCCAGCACGGTGAGCAGCAGCAGGTCGGGCACCGCGCCCGGCAGGTGCAGCCGGGCCAGCACGCTGACCTGGGCGACCATCGCGAAGACCACCAGGACGGTGGGAAGCAGGATCCGGTTGAGTCGCATGGGTCAGCCCCTGCCGCTGGTGGGCGTGTCGGTGGCGGTCCCCGGCGGCAGGTCGCCGCCGGTCGGGGTGCTGCCGGGCGAGGCGGGCGCGGTCGGCGAGGCCGGCGCCTTCGGTTTGGGCTTGGGCGACGGGGTCGGCTTGGCGGGCAGCACGCTGTCCCGCGGATCGGTGCGCGGGCCGACCACGACGATACCGACGACGTCCAGCCGGGTGAAGCCGACGAAGGGCTGCACCAGGAGCGTCTTGGTCAGGTTGCCGCCGGACGGGTCGACGCCGACGATCTTGCCCACCGGCACCCCGGGCACGAACGGCTTGCCGGCCTCGGAGCCGAAGGTGACCAGCCGGTCGCCCTTGTGCACGGCGGCCTTGCCGTTGAGCAGCTGGACCCGCATCGGCCGGTCGCCCTGGCCGGTGGCGAAGCCCAGCTCCATGGAGCCTTCGAGCCGGGTGCCGACGGTGAAGTCGGGGTCGTTGGCCAGCAGTACGGTCGCCGTCGACGGTCCGACGGTGGTGACCCGGCCGACCAGCCCGTCGCCGTTGAGCACGGTCATGTCGCGGGTGATGCCGTCACGGCTGCCGGCGTCGATGGTGACCGTCCAGGAGAAGCCCTGGGCCGCTCCTATCGCGATCACCTGGGCGCCCTTGATGGCGTACTGTCCGGCGCCCGCGGTCTTCAGCAGCTTGTCCAGCTCCTGCGCCCGGTTGCGGGTGACGTCCTTGCTGCCGAGCTGCTGCTTGAGCGCGGCGTTCTCGTGTTCCAGCCGGCTGATGGTGCTGCTGCGTCCGTCCGAGTCGCGCACCGCGTCCACCGCGTTGCCCACCGGGTCGACGACACCGGACACGGCGTTCTCGACCGGGCCGAAGACGGATTGCGCGGCCTGCCGCGGCCGGTCGAGCGGTGAGTTCTCACCGCCCCGGATGTCCACGGTGATCAGCGCGAACGCGACCACCACCAGCAACACCAGCAGCAGCCGGCTCTCCTTTGTGTCCCTCACGGGCGCCAGTCCGTGCCTTCCTCATCGGACCCGCCGCCGTGGGGCCGCGGCCGGTCGGAGCTACTGTGCTGGGGTTCGCATGACGCGGGTGATCCGGCTCGCCGAGGTCATCTGCGAAGGCCTCGCGTCATCTGCGGGGGGCGGCGTCGAGGACGCGCTGGAGCGCCTCGAACTCCTCGACGCACTTGCCGGCACCGAGCGCCACGCAGTCCAGCGGGGTCTCGGCGATATGGATGGGCATGCCGGTCTCGTGCCGCAGGCGCTCGTCCAGGCCGCGCAGCAGCGCGCCGCCGCCGGCCAGGACGATACCGCGGTCCATGATGTCGCCCGACAGTTCGGGCGGGCACTTGTCCAGCGTGGTCTTGACCGCGTCCACGATCGCGTTGACGGGTTCCTCGATCGCCTTGCGCACTTCCGCGGCCGAGATGACCACGGTCTTGGGCAGGCCGCTGACCAGGTCGCGGCCGCGGATCTCGGTGTGCTCCTCGTCGTCCTTGGTCGGGAAGGCCGAGCCGACGGTGAGCTTGATCTGCTCGGAGGTGCGCTCGCCGAGCAGCAGGCTGTACTCCTTCTTGATGTGCTGGATGATCGCGTTGTCCAGCTCGTCGCCGGCCACCCGGATGGACTGGGCGGTGACGATGCCGCCGAGGCTGATGACCGCGACCTCGGTGGTGCCGCCGCCGATGTCCACCACCATGTTGCCGGTGGCCTCGTGCACGGGGAGCCCGGCGCCGATCGCGGCGGCCATCGGCTCCTCGATGATGTGCACGGTCCGCGCCCCGGCCTGGTTGGCGGCGTCGATCACGGCACGGCGCTCGACCCCGGTGATACCGGACGGCACACAGATGACCATCCGCGGGCGGGCCAGATAGCGGCGCCTGTGCACTTTGAGGATGAAATAGCGCAGCATGCGCTCGGTGATCTCGAAGTCGGCGATGACGCCGTCCTTGAGCGGCCGGACCGCGACGATATTGCCCGGTGTGCGGCCGATCATTTTCTTTGCCTCGGCGCCGACCGCCAGGATGCCGCCGGTGTTGGTGTTCACGGCAACGACGGACGGCTCGTTCAGAACGATCCCGCGGCCCCTGACGTACACCAGCGTGTTGGCGGTCCCGAGGTCGACAGCCATGTCACGGCCGATGAACGACATGTTGTTCGCCATGAGGATACGTCAGGCCTTCCCGAGCTTGAGCGGAGAGATTCCATCGTAGTCGCGACCGGTGCGGCGCGGGGTCGGGGTTCCGACGTCATTGTCATCAGAACACACAGCTGACCTCTGTAATGGTGACGTCGTGTCGGGATGTTTGGTTCCCGATCGACCGTCGTATATGCCCTGACCGGCCGCGGTGTTAGGCCAGACCGGGGAAGAACAGCTTGATCTCGCGTTCGGCGGACTCCTCGGAGTCCGAGGCGTGCACCAGGTTCTCCCGGACGATCGTCCCGAAATCCCCCCGGATGGAGCCGGGCGCTGCGGCAATCGGGTCGGTCGGCCCGGCCAGCGTGCGCAGCCCCTCGACGACGCGTTCGCCCTCGACCACCAGCGCCACCGAGGGACCGGACTCCATGAATTCCACCAGCGGCTCGTAGAACGGGCGTCCGACGTGCTCGGCGTAGTGCTGCTCCAGGGTGCCGCGGTCCAGCGTACGCAGTTCCATGGCACGGATCGTCCAGCCCGCCTTGCGCTCGATCCGGCCGAGGATCTCGCCGACCAGGCCACGGCGTACGGCGTCGGGCTTGAGAAGGACGAGAGTGCGCTGAGACACGGGGCGGCTCCTGCTGAATACGGAAAGACGTGTGAATGGTGGTACGACGAGCCTACAAGGCGGGCCTCAGGCCGCTTGAGCCGCGTTCCTCGCCTTGGCCTCGTCGACCTTGCGGCCGAAGTGGATCGACGCCCACCACAGGCCCGCGAAGACCAGCCCGAGGAAGAACATCGTACCGACCCAGATGCCGCTGACGACCAGTCCGAGCTGGAGTGCCCAGCCGACGGCGAGCCCCCCCGGCCTGGTGAGCACCGCGCACAGCAGGATGCACAGCCCCATCGCGATACCGGACACCGTCCACACGGTGCCCACGGACAGGTCGGAATTCTTCATCGCGACCAGCCCGGCGAAGCCGATGACGAAGAACTCGCCGATCAGCGTGCTCGAACAGAGCGTCCGCATGGACCCAGCCCCTTACCTACGGCCCAGCAGCAGCCGGGCCTCTCCCACGGTGATGACGGAACCGGTGACCAGCACACCGGCTCCCGCGTACGCGCCTTCGTCCTCGGCCAGCGTGATCGCCGCCTCCAGGGCGTCGTCGAGCCGCGGCTCGACCTGCACCCGGTCCTCGCCGTAGACCTCCACGGCCAGCGCCGCCAGCTCGTCCACGTCCATCGCGCGCGAGGTGGAGTTGCGGGTCACCACGACCTCGGAGAGCACCGGCTCGAAGGCTTCGAGCAGCCCGCGCACGTCCTTGTCCCCGCTCGGGCCGACCACGCCGACCAGATGGGTGAAGTCGAAGACCTCGCTGACCGCCGCCGCGGTGGCCAGCGCTCCCGCCGGGTTGTGCGCCGCGTCCAGTACCACGGTGGGGCTGCGGCGGACGACCTCCAGGCGGCCGGGCGAGGTGACCGCGGCGAAGGCGGCGCGCACGGTGTCCTGGTCCAGGGTGCGCTGGTGCATCCGGCCGATGCCGAAGAACGCCTCGACCGCGGCCAGCGCGACCGCGGCGTTCTGCGCCTGGTGCTCGCCGTGCAGCGGCAGGAAGACCTGGTCGTACTCGCCGCCGAGGCCGCGCAGCGTCAGCAGCTGGCCGCCGATGGCGATCTCGCGCCGGGTGACCCCGAATTCCATGCCCTCGCGGGCGACCGTGGCGTCCACCTCGACGGCCCGCTTCAGCAGCACCTGCGCGGCGTCCGCGGGCTGCCTGCCCAGCACGACGGTGGCGTCCTTCTTGACGATGCCGGCCTTCTCGACCGCGATCTCGCCGGGGGTGCCGCCGAGCCGGTCGGTGTGGTCGAGCGCGATCGGGGTGACGACCGCGACCTGCCCGTCGACCACGTTGGTCGCGTCCCAGCTGCCGCCCATGCCGACCTCGATCACCGCCACGTCGACCGGCGCGTCCGCGAAGGCCGCGTAGGCCATCGCGGTGAGCACCTCGAAGAACGACATGCGGTACGGCTGGGCCGAGTCGACCATCCCGACGTACGGCTGCAGGTCGCGGTAGGTCTCGATGAAGCGCTCGGCGCTGATCGGGGAGCCGTCCAGGCTGATCCGCTCGGTGACGGACTGCACATGCGGGCTGGTGTAGCGGCCGGTGCGCAGCTCGAAGGCGAGCAGCAGCCGCTCGATCATCCGGGCGGTGCTGGTCTTGCCGTTGGTGCCGGTGATGTGGATCGCCGGATAGGTGCGCTGCGGTTCGCCCAGGATGTCCATCGCCGCGGTCATCCGGTCGAGTGACGGCTCCAGCTTGGTCTCCGGCCAGCGGCCCTGCAGTTCCTCCTCGACCTCCCGCAGCTCGCGGTCGACCGCCGGGTCGGCGGGGCGGGACGGGACGTCGTCGTCGGCCGCGGGGCTGATGCCGGCGCGAAGCGTCCGGCTGCCGGCCTCGATGACGGCCATGTCCACCTCGCGCGGCCCTGCACCGGCCGGGCGGTCGTCGTCGGCATCGTCGGGGTGGTGCGGATCGTCCGCGGCGTCGCCGTTCGGGGGGAGGTCGGTCACGCGGTCCAGTCTACGGAAGGTGGCCCCGGCCTCACGGCCAGGGCCACCACGCTCACCTGTGCGCCGAACCGGCGCGCCTACGGGACGCCGCCGCCGGTCAGCTCTCCGGGAGCGCGCCGAGCTGGGCGGCGATCCGCTCGATGTCCGCCTCGGCCGCCGCCAGCCGCGCCCTGATCCCGGCCACGACCTTCTCAGGCGCCTTCGCCAGGAAGCCGTCGTTGCCGAGCTTGCGGCCCGCGTCGGCCTTCTCCTTCTCGGCCAGGCCCAGGTCCTTGGTGAGCCGCCGGCGCTCGGCGGCCACGTCGATGGTGCCCGACAGGTCCAGCTCGACGGTGGCGCCTGCGACCGGCAGCGACGCGGTGGCGTGGAAGCCGTCGCCCGCGGGCTGCAGCCGCAGCAGCTGCCTGATGGCGTCCTCGTGCGGCGCCAGCAGGGTGCCCGTGACGGTGAGCCGCGCCGGCACCTTCTGGCCCGGCTGGAGTCCCTGGTCGGAGCGGAAGCGGCGGACCTCGGTGACGACCCGCTGGACCTCGGCGATCTCCGCCTCGGCGGCCGGGTCGCGGAAGCCGCTGTCCTTCGGCCAGTCGGCGACGACCAGCGACTCGCCGCCGGTGAGCGTGGTCCACAGCGTCTCGGTGACGAAGGGGACGACCGGATGCAGCAGCCGCAGCAGCACGTCGAGGACCTCGCCGAGGACCCGGCCCGAGACGCGGGCGGGCTCACCGCCGGCGAAGAAGACGGTCTTGGACAGTTCGACGTACCAGTCGAAGACCTCGTCCCACGCGAAGTGGTAGAGGGTGTCGGAGAGCTTCGCGAACTGGTAGTCGTCGTAGTAGGCGTCGACCATGGCGACGGTGGCGTTCAGCCGGGACAGGATCCAGCGGTCGGTGGCCGACAGCTCTGCCGGCTCGGGCAGCGGACCGTCGACCGTGGCGCCGTTCATCAGCGCGAAACGGGTGGCGTTCCAGATCTTGTTGGCGAAGTTGCGCGACGCCTTGACCCAGTCCTCGCCGATCGGCACGTCGGCGCCGGGGTTGGCGCCGGTGGCCAGGGTGAAGCGCACGGCGTCGGAGCCGTAGGCGTCCATCCAGGTCAGCGGATCGACCGAGTTGGGGTTGGACTTCGACATCTTCTTGCCGAACTCGTCCCTGACCAGGCCGGTGAGGGCGATGGTGTGGAAGGGCGGGACGTCGTCCATCGCGTACAGGCCGAACATCATCATCCGGGCGACCCAGAAGAAGATGATGTCGTGGCCGGTGAGCAGGACGTCGGTCGGGTAGAACTTCTCCAGGTCCGGGGTCCGCTGCGGCCAGCCCAGGGTGGAGAAGGGCCACAGGCCCGAGGAGAACCAGGTGTCCAGGACGTCGGAGTCCTGCGTCCAGCCCTCCCCCGCCGGCGGCTGCTCGTCGGGGCCGACGCAGATCCGCTCGCCGTTCGGCCCGTACCAGACCGGGATGCGGTGGCCCCACCACAACTGGCGCGAGATGCACCAGTCGTGCATGTTGTCGACCCAGTCGAAGTACCGCTTCTCCATCTCGCGCGGGTGGATCTTCACCCGCCCGTCGCGGACCGCGTCGCCCGCCGCCTTCGCCAGCGGCCCGACCTTGACCCACCACTGGAGCGACAGCCGCGGCTCGATGGTGGTCTTGCAGCGCGAGCAGTGCCCGACGGAGTGGACGTACGGGCGCTTCTCCGCGACGATCCGGCCTTCTTCGCGCAGCGCCTCGACGATCGCGGAACGTGCCTCGAACCGGTCCAGGCCCTGGAAGGGTCCCGGCACGGTGATGACGGCGCGCTCGTCCATGACGGTCAGCGACTCCAGCCCGTGCCGCTGGCCGATGGCGAAGTCGTTGGGGTCGTGCGCGGGCGTCACCTTGACCGCGCCGGTGCCGAACTCCGGGTCGACGTGGGCGTCCGCGACGACGGGGATCGTCCGGTCGGTGAGCGGCAGCTTGATCCGCCTGCCGACCAGGTGCGCGTAGCGGGCGTCGTCCGGGTGGACGGCGACGGCGGTGTCGCCGAGCATCGTCTCGACGCGGGTGGTCGCGACGACGACCGTCTCGTCGCCCTCGCCGTACTTCAGCGAGACCAGCTCCCCGGCGTCGTCCTGGTAGTCCACCTCGATGTCGGAGATGGCGGTCTGGCAGCGCGGACACCAGTTGATGATCCGCTCGGCGCGGTAGATCAGCTCGTCGTCGTACAGCTTCTTGAAGATCGTCTGGACCGCCCGCGAGAGGCCGTCGTCCATGGTGAAGCGCTCGCGTGACCAGTCGACGCCGTCGCCGAGGCGGCGCATCTGGCCGAGGATGCGCCCGCCGTACTCCTCTTTCCAGCGCCACACCCGCTCGACGAACCCGTCCCGGCCGATGTCGTGGCGGGACTTGCCCTCCTCGGCGAGCTGCTGCTCGACCTTGTTCTGGGTGGCGATGCCCGCGTGGTCCATGCCGGGCAGCCACAGCGCCTCGTAGCCCTGCATGCGCTTGCGGCGGGTCAGGGCGTCCATCAGCGTGTGCTGGAAGGCGTGGCCCAGGTGCAGGGTGCCGGTGACGTTGGGCGGCGGGATGACGATGGTGTACGGCGGCTTGTCGCTCTTCGCGTCGGCCTCGAAGTAGCCCCGCTCCACCCAGCGCTCGTACAGCGGCCCCTCTACGTCGGCCGGCGCGTAGGTCGTCGGCAGTTCGGGGGCGGCGCTGTCCGGCCCGTCGTGGGGGCGCTGAGTGTTGTCGGTCACCAGGCGATTCTACGGGGGCGTGCCGGGCTGTTACGAATCAGTTGCCGCCCTGCGGTAAGCGCCGCATAAAGGATCGGCGAAGATGGGGCGAACTATCCATTGGGAGGGGCCGAAGTCATGAGCAACAGCCAGCCGCCGCCGAATCCGTACGGTCAGCAGCCGCCGGATCCGTACGGCCGGCAGCCCCAGCAGCCGTACGGCCAGCCCCCGCAGCAGCCCGGTTACGGCTACCCCCAGCAGGGACCGCCCGCGCAGCCCGCGTACGGCCAGCCGCCGCAGCCCGGGTACGGCTACCCGCAGCAGAGTCAGCCCGCCCAGCCGCCGTACGGCCAGCCGCCGCAGCCCGGTTACGGCCAGGTGCCGCCGCAGCCGCCCTACGGCCAGCAGCCCGGGTACGGCTACGGCTACGGCGAGCCGCCGGCGGCCCCGCAGGGCAGCGGCAAGCGCAACGGCATCATCATCGGCGCCGTCGTCGCCCTGGTCGCGATAGGCGCCGGCGTCTTCTTCGCCACCAGGGGCAGCGACGGCGGCGGGATCAAGAACGACGGCAAGAAGTACCGGCTGACAATGCCGGAGACGGTCGCCGCGGACTACAAGAAGACCGACGACGACGAGGACGGCGGCTTCGACGAGACCGATATGGCCACGCTGAAGACCCTCGGCGTCAGCGACGCGAAGAAGTCCCAGGCCGACTACCTGATCGGGGATCAGGACACCGGCCAGGTCCTGGAGGTCGCCGGCGTCTACGGCACCGTCAAGGACCCGCAGAAGGTGGTCGACGGGATGTTCGCGCAGATGAAGAAGGACGCCGCGAAGAAGGAGGACGACGGCACCACCCACGAGCTGGTGGGCGAGCCGCAGAAGGTCACGCCGGCCGGCATGGACGACGCGGCCATGGAGTGCCAGCAGGTCAAGTACCACATTCCGGACCAGAACATCGACTTCCCGACCACGATCTGCCTGTGGGCCGACTACAGCACCGTCGCCTACACGGTCGCGCTCGACCTCGGCAAGGTCCAGAACGGCACCGCCACCGCGATGCCGTACGACCAGGCCGCCGAGCTGGCACAACGGGTGCGCAAGGACGTCCGGGTACCGCTTGCGGCCTGAAGTGCCGTTCACCGTAGGGCCGTTGCGGCTTTTCCCGCCCCCTCGGTCAGCAGCGGGCAGGACGTCCGCAAGGATGTGCGGACGAAGTCAACGGAGGGGACCCTCGTACCGATGAGCAACAACCAGCCGCCGCCGAACCCGTACGGCGGCCAGCAGCCGCCCGACCCGTACGGTCAGCAGCCCCCGCAGCAGCAGCCCGGCTTCGGCCAGCCCGAGCCGGGCTACGGCTACCCCCAGCAGGGCCAGCCCGGCCAGCCGCCGTACGGCCAGCCGCAGCAGCAGCCGGACTACGGCCAGCAGCCGCAGCCCGGTTACGGCTACCCGCAGCAGGGCCAGCCCGGCCAGCCGCCGCAGCAGCCCGGTTACGGCTACGGCCAGCCGCCGGGTGCCCCGCAGGGCGGCGGCAGCGGCAAGCGCAACGGCATCATCATCGGCGCCGTCGTGGCGCTGGTCGCGATAGGCGCCGGCGTCTTCTTCCTCACCAGCGGCGGCGACAGCGGCAGCGGGCCGAAGAACGACGGCAAGAAGTACAAGCTGACCACCCCGGCCACCGTCGCCACGGACTACAAGAAGAGCGACGACTCCGACCTGGCCGACGACGGTCTCGACGACGACGACCTGGCGACGCTCAAGACGCTCGGTATGACCGACCCGCAGCGGGTCACGGCGGCCTACATCAAGGGAACCCAACTGGTCGGCACCGTGCTGTCGTTCAGCGGCGCCTACGGCACCGTCAAGGACCCGCAGAAGGTCGCCGACGGCATGATGGCCAGCCTGCGCAAGGGCGCCACCGACGACGGCGAGGGCACCAAGACCGAACTGGTCGGCGGCGCGCAGACGCTGCACCCCTCGGGGGCCGACGACGCGGTCGTGGAGTGCCAGACCGCCAAGATCACCAACACCGAGGACGGCGACGACAAGGGCAAGGTGATCAACGTCACCATCTGCCTGTGGGCGGACTACAGCACGGTGGGCACGATCACCCCGCTCGACCTGGCCTCCCTGGTCGGCGGCAGCGGGAGCAGCCTGTCGGCCGACGCGACCGCCGACCTGCTCGCGAAGGTCCGCAAGGACACCCGGGTGCCGCTCACGTAAGCGGCGTTCGCAGCACGAAGGGGGCGCCCGGTGTGGACCGGGCGCCCCCTTTCGTGCTGCGGTGCTACGCGCTCTTCTGCTCGCCCTTGCCCACGATGCGCGGCTCGCGCGGCACCAGGGTCGGGTTGACGTTGGAGTGGACGACCTCGGCGCTGATCACCACGCGGGCCACGTCCTTGCGGGACGGCACCTCGTACATCACCGACATCAGCACCTCCTCCATGATCGCCCGCAGACCGCGTGCGCCGGTCTGCCGCAGGATCGCCTGGTCGGCGATGGCCTCCAGCGCGCCGCGCTCGAACTCCAGCTCCACACCATCGAGTTCGAACAGTTTTTGGTACTGCTTCACCAGCGCGTTACGCGGCTCGACCAGAATCTGCAGCAGCGCCTCGCGGTCCAGGTTGTGCACGCTGGTGATGACCGGGAGGCGGCCGATGAACTCCGGGATCATGCCGAACTTCACCAGGTCCTCCGGCATGATCTCCTGGAACTGGTCGGAGGCCTGGATCTCCCGCTTGGACCTGATGGTCGCGCCGAAGCCGATGCCCTTGGCGCCGGCCCGCGACTCGATGATCTTCTCAAGACCGGCGAAGGCACCGCCCACGATGAACAGCACGTTCGTGGTGTCGATCTGGATGAACTCCTGGTGCGGGTGCTTGCGGCCGCCCTGCGGCGGCACACTCGCGGTGGTGCCCTCCAGGATCTTCAGCAGCGCCTGCTGCACGCCCTCGCCCGAGACGTCCCGGGTGATCGACGGGTTCTCGCTCTTGCGGGCCACCTTGTCGATCTCGTCGATGTAGATGATCCCGGTCTCGGCCTTCTTGACGTCGTAGTCCGCCGCCTGGATCAGCTTGAGCAGGATGTTCTCGACGTCCTCGCCCACATAGCCGGCCTCGGTGAGCGCGGTGGCGTCGGCGATGGCGAACGGCACATTGAGCATCCGGGCCAGCGTCTGCGCCAGCAGGGTCTTGCCGGACCCGGTGGGGCCGAGCAGCAGGATGTTGGACTTCGCCAGTTCGATCGCGTCGTCGTGGCCGGGCCGGCCGTTCTCACCCGCCTGGACGCGCTTGTAGTGGTTGTAGACCGCCACCGACAGCGCCTTCTTGGCGGGCGTCTGCCCGACGACGTAGCCCTCCAGGAATTCGTAGATCTCCCGGGGCTTGGGCAGATCCTCCCAGCGGACCTCGGAGGACTCTGCCAGCTCCTCCTCGATGATCTCGTTGCAGAGGTCGATGCACTCGTCGCAGATGTACACACCGGGACCTGCGATGAGCTTCTTCACCTGCTTCTGGCTCTTTCCGCAGAACGAGCACTTCAGCAGGTCTCCGCCGTCACCGATGCGTGCCACGAGGTCTTTCCCCTTCGCCTGGGTTCCGCCGACCTTCAACGGAGCCTGGTGCTTCTCTCATCGACGGTACCTTGCCGCGCCCCCCGTGTGGGTCCCCCTTGGACGTACTCGCTCATCCGGGTCCAGGGGGACCGCGCGCGGACCTGCACCGCCTGCCGGGTGGATCAGACGTTCACAGAGGTCTTGCGGGTGGAGACGATCTGGTCGACAAGACCGTAGGCCAGCGACTCCTCGGCCGTCAGGATCTTGTCGCGCTCGATGTCCTCCCTGATCTGCTCGATCGGGGTGGTGGAGTGCTTGGCCAGCATTTCTTCCAGCTGCTGCCGCATCCTGATGATCTCGTTGGCCGCGATCTCCAGGTCCGAGACCTGCCCGCGGCCGGTCTCGCTGTACGGCTGGTGGATCAGCACCCGGGCGTTCGGCAGCGCCATCCGCTTGCCGGGGCTGCCGGCCGCGAGCAGCACGGCCGCGGCGGAGGCCGCCTGGCCCATGCAGACGGTCTGGATGTCCGGCTTCACGAACTGCATCGTGTCGTAGATCGCGGTGAGCGCGGTGAACGAGCCGCCGGGGCTGTTGATGTAGACCGAGATGTCCCGGTCGGGGTCCATCGACTCCAGGCACAGCAGCTGCGCCATGACGTCGTTGGCCGACGCGTCGTCGATCTGCACGCCGAGGAAGATCACCCGCTCCTCGAACAGCTTCGCGTACGGGTCGTACTCGCGCACGCCCTGCGAGGTGCGCTCCACGAAGCGCGGGATGACGTAGCGGGCCTCGGCGCCGAACACGCCGGGCCGCTCGGCCTCGGTGCGCTCGTACAGGCCGCTGCCGGGGAAGTTCATGGGGTTCACGTCCACCGTCCTGGTGATGAAGAGCTTCGAGTGATCAGGGGCTCGGCAGGGCGCCCGGGCTCAGGCCGCACCGGTGCCGCCGCCGCCGGGCACATGCGCGGCGGAGAGCATGACCCCGTCCAGCAGGCCGTACTCCTGGGCCTCCTCGGCCGAGAACCAGCGGTCCCGGTCGGAGTCCTTGGTGATCTGCTCGAAGGTCTGGCCGGAGTGCTGGGCGATCAGCTCGGCCATGCGGCGCTTGGTGTGCAGCAGCTGCTCCGCCTGGATCTTGATGTCGGTGGCGGAGCCGCCGAGGCCCGCGGAGGGCTGGTGCATCAGGATCCGGGTGTTCGGCAGCGCGAAGCGCTTGCCGGGGGTGCCCGCGGTGAGCAGGAACTGGCCCATCGAGGCGGCCATGCCCATGGCGATCGTCACGACGTCGTTCTTGATGAACTGCATCGTGTCGTAGATCGCCATACCCGCGGTCACCGAGCCGCCGGGGCTGTTGATGTAAAGGAAGATGTCCTTGTCCGGCTCTGCGGCCAGCAGCAGCAGCTGTGCGGTGATCTTGTTGGCGATGTCGTCGTCGACCGCTTGGCCGAGGAAGATGATTCGCTCGCCGAGCAGTCGGTTGTAGACCTGGTCGCCGAGTCCACCGAGGGTCGGCTCGCCGGCGGCGGAAGGCATCGGAGTCGTCACGTATCCACCTGCTCGTTGTCGGACGGTAGACATGCCGTCACAGGGTCTTCGTCTGGGCCGGGTGCGGCGTCTGCTGGTGCTGCACCCCTGCCCTCCTACTTACGGACCCTAACGCCCGGGTGCTGCCCGACAATCCTGTACGGCCACCTGTTCGCTGTCAGCGCATGCACTCCGGGCCGCACCCCCGCAGGGGCGCGGCCCGCAGTGGCGCGGCGTCAGGCCTTCTCGGACTCGGCGGCGTCGTCCCCGGCGGGGGCGTCGCCCTCGGTGCCGGCGTCGGAGGAGGCGTCCGCAGCGGCCTCGGCGTCGGCGGCCTCGTCCTCCTCGTCGGCGAGGTCGATGACCTCACCGTTGGTGTCGGTGACCTTGGCGGCCTCGACCACGACGGCCAGCGCCTTGCCCCGGGCGACCTCGCCGACCAGCATCGGCACCTGGCCGCCTTCCACGACGGCCTGCGCGAACTGGTCGGGGCTCATGCCGGAGGTCGCGGCCCGCCGCATGAGGTGCTCGGTGAGCTCCTCCTGGTTGACCGACAGCTTCTCCTTGTTGACCAGCTCGTCGAGGATGAACTGGGTCTTGATGCCCTTGACCGCCTGGGTCTCCAGCTCCGCGTCGTACTCCTCGCGGGTCTTGCCCTCGCGCTCCAGGTAGGTGTCCCAGTCCAGACCCATCTGCGGGAACTGGTGGTGCTCCAGGTTGTGGGTCCTGGTCTCGACCTCGTCCTTGAGCAGCTTCTCCGGGATCGGCACCTCGGTCAGCTCGATGAGCGCGTCGAGGACCTTCTCCTGGGCGGCGGTGGCCTGGTCGTACTGCTTCATCGACTCCAGGCGCTTGCGGCTGTCGGCGCGCAGCTCCTCCAGGGTGTCGAACTCGCTCGCCAGCTGGGCGAAGTCGTCGTCCAGCTCGGGCAGTTCGCGCGCCTGGACGTCGGAGACGTCGACCTTGACCTCGGCGGGCCGGCCGGCGGCGGAGCCGCCCTTGAGCTCGGAGGTGAAGGTGGCCGACTCGCCCGCGGACAGGCCGGTGACGGCCTCGTCGATACCGTCGAGCAGCTGGCCGGAGCCGATGGTGTAGCTGACGGCCTTGGCGATGCCGTCGCCGAGCACCTCGCCGTCCACCGAGGCCTCCAGGTCGACCACGACGACGTCGCCCTCGGCCGCCGGGCGCTCCACGGTGGTGGTGGAGGCGAAGCGGTCGCGCAGCTGCTCCAGCGACTTCTCGATGTCCTCGTCGCTGACCTCGACGGCGTCGACGGTGACCTCGATGCCGGAGTAGTCCGGGATCTCGATGGCGGGGCGGATGTCCACCTCGGCGGTGAACTTCAGTTCGTCGCCGTCGTTGAACTCGGTGATGTCGACGTCGGGCTGCCCGAGCACGTTCAGCTCGCCCTCGCTGACCGCCTCCGTGTAGAACTTCGGCAGCGCGTCGTTGATGGCCTCTTCGAGGACCGCGCCACGGCCGAACCGCTGGTCGATGACGCGCGCAGGGATCTTGCCCTTGCGGAAGCCCGGCACCGTGACCTGGTCGTTGATCTTCTTGTACGCCGCGTCGAGGCTGGGCTTGAGCTCCTCGAAGGGCACCTCGACAGTGAGTCGAACCCGGGTCGGGTTCAGAGTCTCGACGGCGCTCTTCACGGTTGGGTCTCCTTGGGGCTTTACGTTGATGGGGGCGGACCTTCGGTACGAGTCGTACGTCCGGCACTCGGCCTTGCCGCGTGCCCGGTCGCCAGCGGCCCATCCTACCGGTACCACAATCCCCGCCGGGCGGGGTCGGACGAGCGCCCTCCGGCCGGCACCGCCGTGACGTGCGGGGGCGCGCGGAACTGACTGGTCGGGGTGGCCGGATTCGAACCGACGGCCTTCCGCTCCCAAAGCGGACGCGCTACCAAGCTGCGCCACACCCCGCTGGTGCGACACGTAGAGTACATGCCCCCTCGACCGTGGGCAGCCGGTATTGCGCCCCACCGCTCATCCGGTTCGACCGGCGAGCGTGCGGTGTGCCAGAATCTGAGGCGCTGCGGGCGTAGCTCAATGGTAGAGCCCTAGTCTTCCAAACTAGCTACGCGGGTTCGATTCCCGTCGCCCGCTCTGCACGACGACGGCCCAGGTCAGCGGAGAATTCCGCTGCCTGGGCCGCGGTCGTTTGCGATCTTGTTCTAGCCGTCCATGCCCGCCACGTGCCCGTTGCGGCCGGAACCGCGCTTGAGCGCCTTCACGATCATGCCGTCGATGGCGTCGGCGATCTCGCGTTCCCGCTGCTGGTTCCCGTGCTGGTAGATCAGCGCGGCGCGGGACGAACTCTGGCCGAGCCGGAGCATCAGCTCCCGGGTGCTGGCGTCCGTCCGGGAAGCGAGGGTGTTGCCGGTGTGCCGAAGATCATGGAAGTGCAGGCCCTTGATCCCGACGTCAGCCAGCGCCTTGCGCCACAACCGGTTGAAGTGGTTACGGCGGGGCGTGGCGCCCTTCGGCCCGACGAAGATCCGCCCCTGAGCGCCGGGCTCGGCGTACAACCGCATGTGCACGTTGACGACCGGCATGATCGATGCCGGGATGGCCACGGAGCGCTTCCCCGCCTCACTCTTCGGAGCCTTGTAGACGCGCTGTCCCCCGTTCAGCTCAGACACCGACCCCCGTACCCGGATGACGGCACGCTCGGCGTCGAGATCCTGTCGGCGCAGCCCCATCAGCTCACCCCAGCGCAGGCCGCAGAACGCGGCGAGCAGCACCAGGGCGCGGTATCGCGGCTGACCGGCATCGGCGAGCGCGAAGACCTCGGGGATCGTTGCAGTCGGTCGCTCGGGAGTGTGGACCGTGCCACCGTTCTTGATCTGGCACGGATTGCGCCTGATCAGGTCATCAGCGACCGCGGTCCCCATGATCGTGCGCAGCAGTGCGTACGCCTTGGCCACGGTCGGCGCACCAGTGCCCGCATCGAGCCGGGCGCGGCGCCAGGCCCGGACGGCAGCGGGAGTGATGTCGGCAATGGTCATCCGGCCGAAGGTCGGCAGCAGATGGACCCGCAGCAGGATGCCGTACAGCTCCTCCGTGCTCGCGGCGAGCGGCCGTTCCCTGATCCACGCGGTGGCGTACGCCTCGAACGGCACCTTCGCCGCATCAGGGTCCCGCCAGTCCGGCTGACGCACCTCGGTCTGCCTCTCGGCCAGCCAGTCATCGGCCTCCCGCTTCGTGGCGAAGGTCTCGGGCGCCGGGCGGTCGATGCCGTCCGGACCCCGGTAGCGAGCCTGGTAGCGGCCGGAGGCCAGCTTGCGGACCCGACCGAACGTTCGACGCTTCTTCCCGGGCATCACGCCACCTTCCGCAGGAGGCGGGCGGCGTCACGGGGCTGGACCGTGTTCGCCGCGACGAAGGCGTCGAGTGCGCTCGCCGGGATACGGACATGCCGACCGACCTTGACGAAGGTGATGCGCCGTTCCTCGATCAGCCGCCGGGGGAAGCGCACTCCGGTGCCAAGCCGTTCGGCGGCTTGTTCCACTGTGAGTAGCCGGTCCATGGTCACCACTCCCCCTCGTTGTCGGCGATCTCGTGGCGTGCTTGGCGTGCGATCTCTCGGGTCTGGGTGATCTCGCGGTGGATCTGTTGGGCGACCCAGGATTCGCCGGGGGTGTGGCCGTGGCCGGCGTAGGTCCAGTGGGCGATCACGAGGGTGCCGGCGTCCGGATCGGCGTCGGAATCGGGCAAGCCGCGTTCCCGGCGTTCCTGATCAGAGCGGTAGTCGGCACGAGCCTGCCGGAGCGCACCCAAGGTGGTGGAGTAGCGCCGGGCCTTGGTCGAGAAGTGCCCCCGGAAGCCGAGCATGTGTGCCCAGGCCCACAGGCGCCGGTCGGGGTAGAGCGCGTTGAGGTCCGAGCAGGCCTGGATGAGGCGGCGGGTGTGTTCGGGCAGGTCGGGGAGCTTGTCGAGTTCGGCGAGTTCGCCGATGCGGCGGTCTACGGTGCCGGTGGTCTCGGCTGCTTTGGTGGCGTACTTGGCGACGTAGGAGGCGACGGCCTGTTCGGTCAATTCCTCGCCGTGACCGAAGGCGCCGATGGGCTGCACGTCGAGCTGTGTGCCCCAGTGCAGGACCCGGGCGGGCTCGTCACCAGCAGGAGGCACCGTCACCGCGGCGCGGGCGGCAGCAGCGCGTAACGCGCTCTCCAGGAGGGCCGCGGTGGCCCAGGCGGGCGGGGCGGTGTCCGGGCCTTCGGGTCCGTCGAAGCGGATCACGGCGTGGAAGTGGATCGCACCGCGCTTCTGGTACTCGGCGACCTTGCCGTAGGAGACGCGGAGTCGTTCCCGCAGTTCGCATTGCGTGATACCGGCCCGTGCGGCAAGTTCGCGGGGCAGGTAGATGGTGACGTAGCGCCACAGGTCGGAGGCGTGGTTGTTCCACAGCACCGCCCCGGCATAGTCGTACGTCTCCGGGTCGAGCGGCGTGCCCAGCTCCTGGGCGCCGTCCGGGTGGGTGGTGCCGCAGCGGCAGCGGCCGGCGGTGGGCCGGTTGTGGACGGGGCCGAAGGACGGGGCGGTGAGGGTGGCGAAGACGCGGGGGTGTTCGGCCACGGTTGCGGGGACGCCTTTGCCGCCGGTCAGGCCGGAGAGGATGAGCTGGTAGGTGTCGCCGGCGTAGGTCCAGGCGCAGGCCGGGCAGCGGGAGGCGCGGCGGTTGCCGCAGGCGACCCGGAGCCGTCCGCCGGGTTCGGCGGTGGTGTCGTAGGAGTACAGGACCTGCCCCGTGCCCGGGTCGAGGGTGGTAGTCGAGCCGACCAGGTGGATGGGGTCGGAGCAGCCGCCGGTGCGGGTGACCTGGTGCTGCCAGCGGTCGAAGCCCGGTTGCCCGGCCACCCGCAGGAAGTCCTGCCAGGCGACCGGGTCCAGGCCCGCCGGGAGTTCGGCGGTGGTCGTCACGCAGCCACCCCCAGGACCCCGGCGGCGATGTGGTGGGCGAGGTATTGGCGGGCGATGTGGAGGGTGTAGGCCGGGGGGATGGCTTCGCGCAGGCCGTCGCGGGTGGCCCAGGGCATGCCCATCACGACCCGGGCGAGCGGCACGTTGGAGAAGTTGCCCACGATGTGCATGAACTCCCCCGGGGCGACGGGGCGGCCCATCTTGGCGTTGGGGGCCAGGTGGCGGGGGTGGTGCCGGTGGCCGAGGGGAAACGATGCCTCGAAGTGGCGGTGGCGGTAGGTGCGCAGGCCGAACATGGCCCCGCACAGCTCGACGGGGTCGTTCAGCGGGGCGCCGGGGACGTTCTCCATCACCCAGGGCCGGCCGGTGGCGTTGAGGAGGGTGCGGACGGGGGCGATGAGGTCGGGGTGCTCGCGGTGCCGGATGCGCTGGGCGCGGGTGTAGCGCTGGCAGGGCATGGAGGCGTGGACCAGGTCGAACCCGGCGCCGTGCGCGGCCAGGTACTCCAGCGCGTCGCCCTGGACGAAGGTGAAGGGGTAGCGGGGCTGGGGGGCGATGTCGACGCCGGTCACGTGGAATCCGGCGAGGCGGTAGCCCATGCCGGCGCCGCCCTGCCCGCAGAACAGGTCCAGCACCCGCAGCCCGTTCAGTGCCATGGCGGTCACCGGGGCTCACCGTCCTTGCGGCGGTGGGCGTCGATCCAGTTCTCGGCGCACACCTTGTGGACGGGCTTGCCCCTGTCGGAGCGCAGCGGGGTGGGCTTGTCGCACAGGACGCAGGGCTTGTCGCCGGTGTGGTCGTAGTGCTCGGGCGAGCGCCAGTTGAGGAAGGCCACGGCGCTCACCTGCCGGCGGTGGTCAGGGTGCGGCGGGCGGGGGCAATGCCGGTGCCCTTGCAGGCGGGGCAGGTCACGCGGAGCGTGGGGAGGGTGCCGTCGACCTCACGACCGCCGGTGGTGATGTGGGCGGTGGCGTGGCCGTCGCAGTGGGCGCAGATGTGGCCCGGGGCGTGGGTGTGCTGGGGCATGATGGGTGTCCCTTTCGGGTCCGTTGGATCAGGAAGGTGGAGGCGCCCGGGGCGGACGAAACTTGGCGGTAGAGGCCGCCCCGGGGGCCGGTCAGAGAGGGGCGTTGCGGCGTGCGTGTCCCTTGGCCCGGTACATCGCGGCATCGGCCGCCGACAGGGCATCGGTGAGGGTCGGCACGGGCAGGTCTGCGGTGTGGCAGGAGCCGATGGAGGCAGCCGCCGGCACAAGGCGCCCGGCGTACGGGACGGGTGCGTTCAGGGCCGCTTGCAGGGCCGGCAGGCCCGGGGTGGTGTCGGGGTGGGTGACGACGGCCGCGAACTCGTCCCCGCCGAGGCGAGCCGAGATCCCGGACCGACCGCACCAGGCCGCCAGGCGGGTTGCCGTCGCGGCGAGTACCGCGTCTCCGGCGGCGTGGCCGTGGGTGTCGTTGACGGTCTTGAAGTCGTCCAGGTCGATCAGCAGCACCAGTGCGTGCGGGGCACGGCGGAGCAGGTGTTCGGCGCGGGTGGTGAAGCCGCCACGGGTGTGCAGGCCGGTCAGCGGGTCGCGCCGCGCCGCGGACAGGCGCCGGGTGAGCAGCCCGCCGTGAACGGCCCAGCCCAGGGCGGGTAATGCCGGGACGAGGGCGGCCGGGTCCATGGCGGTCACCGGCCCTTGCGGGAGTCGTTAAGGATCGCGCGGGCCGCCACGGCGACGACCGCGACAGATGCGGCGGTGATGGCCACGGCCAGGAGCAGGGAGACCAGGACGACGCCGACGACGAGGACCACGGCGGTACCGCCGACCACGACGGTCGCGACGCTGCCGGGGGTGAGCTGGACGACCGGGCGGGCCGGCGCCTGCGGGATCGGCATCACCGCGGGGGGCTGCACCAGCGGGGTG
>NZ_JAJSYW010000094.1:0-25775 GCF_036815005.1 Streptomyces sp. IBSBF 2435
ACCCGCGAGGCCGCCGCGGCGGCCTCGCGGGTCGGGCGGGCCGGGAGTACGGCCTGGGACAGCAGGACGCAGGCCACGGCGATCGCCCCGGCCGCGGCGCCCCACAGCGGCCCGGTGGCCTTGGCGGCGCTCGGCGGTACCGGTACGACCATGACCGCGATGAGCGGGGTGAGGGCGAGCCGGCCGAAACGCCGTACACGGCCGCCGAAACGCAGCAGGTAGCGTGACCCGCCGACCGCGGCGACGTACATTGCCGCGCCCAGCCAGGTGTGATGCAGCATGAACCGCCCCACGAGGCCGGCCAGCAGGCCGATCGCGGGGACGTACAGCAGAGCGGAGAGCCGATGCGCGAGGCTGGTCGCGTGCAGAGTGCGCGAGACCATGACGGCGACGACGGTCGCGATCACGACGGCTCCGCCGGGCAGGTCCGCGGCTTTGGCCATTGCCACGGATATCAGCAGGGCGGCGAGCGCCGCCAGGATCGTCCGAGCGGCAGTCCGCAGCAGGACCCGCCCGGGGTCGAGCAGCCGCAGCCGGTCTCGTACGAGCTGGGCTCTCCCGTCGCCGCCGGACCCTGGCACTCGGCGCGCACCGCGCAGCCGATCTCGTACGGACTGCCCCATCCCCTCACCATCCATTACGCCTGGCGTACGACCATACCGCCGACAGGCCCGCCCTTACACCACAGAAGCATCTCTAACCACCATTGATAGTACGCCGAGCTTATGAAAATGGCCGCCATGTTTCCTCCCCCGCCCCAAGACCCGGCAGCGGTGCTGCGCCGTGCGGTGAACCGGCTCAGCCGCCGGATGCGTACCGAGCGCCCGCAGGACGGCCTGCCCAGCGGGCGTCTCGGCGTGCTCGCGCACCTCTACCGCTCGGGGCCGAGCGCGCCCGGCGCCATTGCCGCGGCCCTGCACGTACAGCCGCAGTCGCTGACCCGGACACTGGCCGCACTGGCCGGGGACGGGATGGTGAGCAGGACCAGGGACGCGGCGGACGGCCGCAGCCATGTCATCGAGCTGACCGACCGCGGCTTCGCGGCGATGGCCCGTGACGTACGACACGGCGACACATGGCTGCGGGAGCGGATGGACGCCGAGCTGAACGACACCGAGCGCGAGGTACTGCGCCTGGCGGCGGCGCTGCTGGACCGGCTGGCCGGCGACGAGTGACCCCGGGTCGGCGGCCGAGTGCGACACAGGTCACCCGATACCCCTGGGGGGTCTTCGGCAAAATACCCCTAGGGGGTATAGGCTGGTGAGCGGTGGAGACGGAACGAGCCGTCCCCGACCACGCGACGAGGAGCACACCATGAGCGATGTCGTCTACTCGGTGTCCGGAATGACCTGCGGCCACTGCGAATCCGCGGTCACCCAGGAGGTCACCGCCATCCCCGGCGTCACGTCCGTCAAGGCGGTCGCCTCGACCGGACTGCTGACCATCGGCTCCGACCAGCCGGTGGACGACGAGAAGGTACGGGCGGCGGTCGACGAGGCGGGCTACGAGCTCGTCGGGCGGGCCTGAGCCACACACCAGCGGGGGGAGCGGGGAGCAGCGATGAACGGCATGGACGTCCACCAGGACGGCAGCGGCACCAGCAGCAACGGCGGCGTCGCGCGGCCGGCCGGGCAGTGGGTCGAGCTGGAGATCGGCGGCATGACGTGCGCGTCCTGCGCCGCCAGGATCGAGAAGAAGCTCAACCGGATGGACGGCGTCACCGCCACGGTCAACTACGCGACCGAGAAGGCCAAGGTCGGCTACAAGGACGGAATCGCGGTCGGCGACCTGATCGCGACGGTCGAGGCCACCGGCTACACCGCCGCGCTCCCCCCGCCGCCCGCCGCCACGCGGGCGCCGGACGCCGCCGCGCCGGCCGACACCGAACTGACCTCACTGCGGCAGCGCTTGACCACCGCCGTCGTGCTGGCCGTGCCGGTGATCGTGCTCGCGATGGTGCCGGCCCTGCAGTTCGACAACTGGCAGTGGCTGTCGCTGACCCTCGCCTCGCCGGTCGTCGTCTACGCCGGCTGGCCCTTCCACCGCGCCGCCTGGACGAATCTGCGGCACGGCGCCGCGACCATGGACACCCTGGTCTCGGTCGGCACGCTGGCCGCCTTCGGCTGGTCGCTGTGGGCGCTCTTCTTCGGCGACGCCGGGATGACCGGCATGACCGACGCCTTCCGGCTGACGGTGTCCCGTACGCAGGGCGGCAGCGAGATCTATCTGGAGGCGGCAGCCGGCGTCACGGCCTTCATCCTGGCCGGCCGCTACTTCGAGGCGCGTGCCAAGCGCCGGGCCGGCGCCGCCTTGCGCGCGCTGCTCGAACTCGGCGCCAAGGACGTCGCCGTACTGCGCGGCGGCGGTGAAGTACGGATCCCGATCGGCGATCTGGCGGTCGGCGACCGCTTCGTCGTACGGCCGGGCGAGAAGATCGCCACCGACGGCCTGGTGCGGGACGGCACGTCGGCCGTCGACGCGTCGATGCTGACGGGCGAGTCGGTGCCGGTCGAGGTCGGCCCCGGCGACCGGGTCACCGGCGCCACCGTGAACGCCGGCGGGCGGCTGGTGGTCGAAGCCACCAGGATCGGCGCCGACACCCAACTCGCGCGGATGGCGAGCCTGGTGGAGGACGCGCAGAACGGCAAGGCCGCGGCCCAGCGGCTCGCCGACCGTATCTCCGGGGTCTTCGTGCCCACCGTCATCCTGCTCGCGCTCGGCACCCTGGTGGTCTGGCTGGCGCTCGGCGAGGGCGCGGAGGCGGCCTTCACCGCCGCCGTCGCCGTCCTCATCATCGCCTGCCCGTGCGCGCTCGGACTCGCGACGCCCACCGCTCTCATGGTCGGCACCGGGCGCGGCGCCCAGCTCGGCATCCTCATCAAGGGCCCCGAGGTGTTGGAGTCGACCCGGGCCGTCGACACGATCGTGCTCGACAAGACCGGTACGGTCACGACCGGTTCGATGACGCTGACCGGCGTGCTGGTGGCCGACGGCGTCGACGAAGGCGAGGCGCTGCGGCTCGCGGGCGCCCTGGAGCACGCCTCGGAGCACCCCATCGCACGGGCCGTCGCCGCCGGGGCCGCGGAGGCCGGCGCGCTGCCCGACGTCGGGGACTTCTCCAACCTGCCGGGCCTCGGCGTCCAGGGCGTCGTGGAGGGGCACGCGGTGCTCGTCGGACGTGAGCAGCTGCTGCGCGACCGGTCGCAGCCGCTGCCGCCGGAGCTGGCCCGCGCCAAGGCCGCCGCGGAGACCGGCGGCGGCACGGCGGTGGCCGTCGGCTGGGACGGCCGCGCCCGGGCGGTCCTCGTCGTGGCCGACGCCGTCAAGCCGGAGAGCGCGGAGGCCGTACGGCGGCTGCGCGGGCTCGGGCTGCGGCCGGTGCTGCTCACCGGGGACAGCGCGGCCGTCGCCGCGGCGGTGGCCGCGGACATAGGCATCGCCGCGGAAGATGTCCACGCCGAAGTCCTTCCCGAGGACAAGGTCGCCGTCATCAGGCGGCTCCAGGCGGAGGGCCGCACCGTCGCGATGGTCGGCGACGGGGTCAATGACGCGGCTGCGCTCGCGCAGGCCGATCTCGGGCTCGCCATGGGCACGGGGTCGGACGCGGCGATCGAGGCGGGCGACCTCACCCTCGTACGGGGGGACCTGCGGGTCGCCGCGGACGCGATCCGGCTGGCGCGGCGGACGCTGACCACGATCAAGTCGAATCTGTTCTGGGCGTTCGCGTACAACATCGCGGCATTGCCGCTGGCCGCCGCCGGGCTGCTCAATCCGATGATCGCGGGGGCCGCGATGGCGTTCTCGTCGGTCTTCGTCGTGGCCAACAGTCTGCGGCTGCGGACGTTCGCGCCGCTCGCGCGGTAGCGGGCGGCCGCACACGGCGCAGGGCGCAGGGCACAGGGCACGAGCCACAGGGCGCCACGATAGGGGGATGGCAGAAGTGCGGCGGGTGTCGGTGGAGGCGCGCAGGGCGCGGTTGGTGGCGCGGCTCGGGGCACCGGCGGCCGGGGTCCGGGAGGTCGTGGAGCGGCTGGTCGCGGTGCACGCGACGGACCCGGCGACGGTGTATCTCGCCATCGCCGCGCGGCTCCCCGACCCGGGCGGCGCGGTCTCCGCCGTGGAGAGGGAGCTGTACGCGCGGCCTCCGGGGCTCACCCGGATGCTGGCGATGCGGCGGACCATGTTCGTGGTCACGCGCCCGTTCGCACCCGGGGTGTACGCCGCCGCCGGGCGCCGCATCGCCGTCAAGGAGCGCAAGAGCCTACTCGCCCACCTCGCGGACGGCGGCTGGGACGCCGCGTGGCTCATGGATGTCGAGGCGGAGGTCGCCGCGGCGCTGGCCGCCCACCCGGAGAGCAGCGGCGCCGAACTGTCCCGGCTCGTACCGCGGTTGCGCGAACAGGTCGTCGTCGCCCGCGGCAAACCGTACGAGGCGAAGCAGAACGTCGCGAGCCGGATCATCCGCACGATGGCCGCGGAGGGCCGGATCGAGCGGCGCCGGCCGGCCGGATCCTGGACCAGCGGCCAATTCCGCTGGGCGACCGCGGAACCGCTGCCGGAGCTGTCCGCCGAGCCCGCGCGGGCAGCGCTCGCGAAGGCGTGGCTGGGGGCATACGGACCCGGCACCGAGGCCGACCTCGCGTGGTGGACGGGCTGGACGCGGCGCGAGACCCGCGAGGCGCTGGGCGCGGTCGGGGCCGAGGCGGTCGTGCTGGACGACGGCGCCACCGCTTACGTCCTCCCGGGCGACACCGGGCAGGACCCGGCGGAGGAGCCGCGGACTGCGCAGTTGCTGCCCGCGCTGGACCCGGCGGCAATGGGGTGGAGGGAGCGGGGCTGGTTCCTGCCGGAAGGGCACGCCGAACTCTTCGACAGGACCGGGAACATCGGGCCCACCGTGTGGTGGGGCGGCGAGGTCATCGGCGGCTGGGCACAGCGGGGTGACGGGGCCGTCGTCTGGCAGCGGATCGCTGACCGCGGGGCTGCGGCGGAGGCCGCGGTCGGCGTTGCCGCCGAGCAACTCGGTGCGGTGCTGGGCGGGGTGCGGGTGACGCCCCGTTTCCGTACGCCGCTGGAGCGCCGCCTCTCCGCGTAGGCGGTTTCCCTGCCAGGAGGGTCGCAGGGCCGTTTCACAGCAGCCGCGGCCGGGTACGACGGCGCCCTTTGCGACGGCCGCCGCAAAGGGCCACGGCAAGGAGCCGTCGCAAGAGGCTGGCATCCAGGGCGCGACAGGCCGCCCGGCGCGGCAGGTCCCCCGGCGCAAGTCCCGGGGCCGCAAGTTCCCGGGGCCGCCGGAAGGGGCGGCCCCGGGAGGAATCCGGCCGGCTGTCAGAAGTGCGTGAGCTTCGCCCCGAAGGACGGCTCCGCGAGATCGGACTTGAGGACGGCCGGGACAGTGGTCCTGGCCGACCCGGCACCGATGGTGAGCGTGCCCACCACGGCACCCGCCTTGGCACTGTGCGGCACCCCGGTGGCCGGCGTGCTGAGGGTGATCGTGGAGCGCAGGCCCGGCCAGCCGACCGCCGTGAGGTCGGCGGCGGCGGCGACCGGGGTCGTACCGCCGAGGCCGTCGCGGACCTCGCCGACGACGTCGCCCTTCTTGACGACCGTCACGGACGTGAGTCCGCCCTGGACGGCCTCGATGAGCTGCTGGCTGCGGGTGAGTGCGGTCTGCAGGCTGTCGTTGACGGTGGTGCCGCCGTGCTGCTGGAGGACGACACCGAGGATCAGCTGGTCCTTGCCGCCGACCTTCTTCTTCGCCGCCCACATCAGGGCGCCGCCCGCCGGGGTGCTCGACCCCGTCTTGATGCCGACGACGCCGGGCTTCACCAGGTCGTTGTTGTTGTTGTAGATCCGGCCGACACCGGGCACATCGACGTTGGGGAGCGCGACGACCGAGCGGAAGACCTCGTTCTTCATCACCTCGCGGGCCAGCTTGAGCTGGTCGACCGCGGTGCTGACGGTGGTCTCCTCGAAGCCGCTGGCCCCGGTGTAGGTGGTGTGGGTCATGCCGAGCCCCGCGGCGGCCGATGTCATCTTGGTGACGAAGGCCTGCTGCGTCCCCGCGTCCCAACGGGCCAGCAGCCGGGCGATGTTGTTGCCCGACGGGACCAGCAGCAGTTGCAGCAGCTGGCGTTCGGTGAACTTCTGGCCCGCCGACACATGGGCGGTCGACTCGTCGGCGGACGCGGACTCGTCGGCCGCCTGCTGGTCGACGGGGATCACCGGCCCGTTCTGCTTGCCGGTGAGCGGGTGGTCGCGCAGCACCACGTACGCGGTCATCACCTTGGTGAGGCTGGCGATCGGCACCGGATTCTGGGCGCCGTGCACACCGAGCGAGCCGAGGCCCTCGACCTCGGCGACGGACTGGCCCTCACCGGGCCACGGCATCGACCCGGGCAGCGAGGCGCCGGGGAAGGCGTACGAGGGCGCGGCGGTCAGCCGGAGGCCGGCCGCGGGCAGCGGGCGTACGGCCTGGACGATGACGAAGACCACCGCGAGCAGGATGACCAGCGGGGTCCAGATCTTGAACCGCCGGCCGACGGTGCGCAGCGCGGTCTGCCGGGGCGGCGGGGTGTTGGTGAGCTGGGCCAGCAGCTTGAGCGGGGTGGCCCCGGTGGTGCCGGACCCCGACCCGGACGGCGACAGCGACGGTACGGGCATGGCCCGCGTCCCCTCGGGCCCGACGATCTCGCCCTGGTCGGGGGCGGCGGCGGGCGGCAGGGGCGCGGAAGCGGCGGGCGGCGCGGAGGCCGCCGCGCCGGCCCAGCCGGGCGCCGCGCCTGCCGCGGGGCTCCCGGTACGACCCACCGGGCGTTCGGCCGGGAGGTCGGAGATCAGCGGCCGCAGCAGTGACTTGCGGACCTCGGCGCGGTGCACACCGGTGTCCTCGTCCCCGGGGGGCGAGGCGGCACCGGAGGGCGCCCGGGGGGCCTCCGCCGGGGCGGCGTCCTCGGGGGCGTCCGCCGGAGACGCCACGGGTGCGTCCGAGGGGGTGCCCACGGGGGCGCCCTTGGCCGACGCCTTCTCCGAAGACGCCTCGGAAGCGCCCCCCGGCGCCTCCGGGGGGGCGTCTTTCGGCCCGTTCGCCGACCCTGAGCCGCCGCCCGGCCCCGATTCCGCTTCCGGGCCGGCCGCAGGGCCGGCCGCCGGAGCGTCCGTGACCGCCCCTGCCCCGGCCTGGCCCGCGGGCGCGTCCTGGGGCCCGTCCTCGGCGGCCGGCGCGCCTGCGGCGCCGGGAGCGTCCTGCGGGGCCGCCACGGCCCCGGAGGCGGCCTCTGCGCCGCCCCCGGCCGCCGTCCCGGAAAGCTCACCTCTACGGCCGCCCGCCGTCCGGGCGCCCGCTTCCGCCACCGGAGTGCGCCCCGGCTCGTGCCCGGGCGCAGCCGCGGACGGACTCCCGGGCGCGTCCTGCGGCCCCGGGTCACCGTCGGCTTCCGCCTTTTCGGTTGAAAGTTCATTCACCACAGCTGCACCAGCAGCCTCATCCGCACCTGCAGCACCAGTCTCCGGATCACGATTTGGTTCCGTTTTCCGGGGCTCCATGACCGGCCCGCGAGGCACCGGCGGAGCGGACGGCGTAACGGCGTCGGCCGTCGCGTCCGCGACCGCTACGTCACCCGGCGTATCCGCCGCAGGACCGTCGGTGGATGCGGCGGCCGGGCGCGGGCGGGCGGGCGAGCCCGGCAGATCGGCCGATTCCGGCACGCCCGACTGGACGTCGCCGGCGGACGCACCCTCGTGCCGTACCGGCGTGGCGTCCACCACAGCCGCCTCACGCGCCTCATGAGGCGCCCGGAACACCACCAGCCTCGGGTCTGCGGCCCGCGCTGCGGCCCCGTCCCCCGATGTCCCACGCTGCTGTTCCCTGCCGGGGGACTCGCCCGCCACGCAGACCTCCTCCACACATCGTGCGGGGCGCCACCCGGCGCCCCTACCCGTCCTGACCCACACTTGCAATAGTCCCGCGACGGGCCCGCAGGCCGTCCGCGACACCACCTCCGCCCCCGTAGACGAGAACGACATACCAGCCGGTTCCCGCCGATATGGAGAAGGCGCTCTCGACAGGCCGGTGTGAGAGGCGTCACCCTGTCACTCATCCACGCGGGGAGGCATGGATGGGCAAGAGCCGCAGAACAATTCCGGAAGAGCTGTTGCTGCTCGCCCTGGACCCGACGACCGGGACCACGGCGCAGCCGCAATCACTCGACCTCGGCCTCGCCGGAGCACAGCTCGTCGAGCTGGCTCTGGCAGGACGGATAGCCCCTGACGGGGATCGTATCGCCGTGGTGCACCCACGGCCGACTGGAGATCCGACTCTGGACTCCGCTCTGGAGCTGTTGCGCCGTCGTGGCAGCCCGGTGCGGGCGGTCCACTGGATCGGCGGACCCCGGCTGGGGCTCCGTCAGACGTATCTCGCGCACTTGGAACGGTGCGGCATGGTGCACGCCGTGCCGGGACAGATGTGCGGGGTGCTGCCGACCACTCGGTATCAGGCGACCGACAGCGCGGTCAGCCGGGAGATCAGATCCCGGCTGGACAGTGCGATCCGCACCGGCGTACCGCCGGACCCGCGGACCGCCGCGCTCGCCGCGCTCGCCCACTCCGTGGGTCTCGGCAAGCACCTGTACCCGGGCAACGAAGGCCGGTCGTCCAGATCGCGCCTGCGGGACCTGATCAGGTACGACCCGATGGGCGGACTCGTCGCGCACGCCGTGATGGACGTGCAGAACGGCGTGGCCGCGCAGCCCAAGCGCCCACCCGCCCAGGCACAACGCACGGTGGGACACGGCACGATGGCCAGGGCCGGTGCCCGCTGACGTTCAGCGCGTCCGAGCACACCGAGCACGCGAAAGCACACGGCAGTACGTGACCACCTGAACAGCACGGCGTGAGCAGCACCTCCAGTAAGTACGAGCGAGTACGAGCAGCACCAGAGCAGTGCCAGCAGTACGCGTACGCAACCCGTAACGCCACAGGACGGGCGGCGGTGTCCGTCGGCAGGGACAGGACACCGCGGATTCGGCCCCGTCCGCAGCGAGATCCCCTCCGGGAGCCGCTGTGCCGCGCGGGGTGGCGGGCGCCGGACGGACGTCCGGACCCGGTGCCCCGCGCGGCACGTTTCCCCCCCGCCCACGAGGCGCGCGAGCAGCTTCCGCGCGCCCGGGGCGCAGGCCGGGCAATCTTGTTACGACCATTCGCCAGCGCGGCGATGACCGCTAGTGGCAGGCTGCTGACCATCAGTACGGTTCAGCGTGGAGGTGCACTTCCTGTGGTCGCCAACGTCAACCCCACCGTCAGGCGCCGCCGTCTGGGTTCGGAGCTGCGCAAGCTCCGTGAGGAGAAGGGGATGACGGCCGAGGAGGTCGCGGCCCGGCTCCTGGTCTCCCAGTCCAAGATCAGCCGCCTGGAGAACGGCCGCCGCAGCATCAGCCAGCGCGACGTCCGCGACCTGTGCGGGGTGTACGGGGTCGAGGACGTGCGCGTTGTCGAATCGCTGATGCAGATGGCCAAGGAGTCCCGCCAGCAGGGCTGGTGGCACGCCTTCGGCGACATCCCCTACAGCGTCTACATCGGCCTGGAGACGGAGGCGGCGAGTCTGCGGGTCTTCGAACCCCAGGTGGTGCCCGGCCTGTTGCAGACCCAGCGCTACGCGAGCGCGGTGATCGCGGGCAATCTGCCCGAGGCGACGTCGGAGCAGGTCGAGAAGCGGGTCAGCGTGCGCATGCGCCGGCAGGAACGGATCACCGATCTCGACGGGCCGTTGCGGATGTGGGCGGTGGTGGACGAGGCGGCGCTGTGCCGCAAGGTCGGCGACGCGCAGATCATGCGCGAACAGCTCGCGCATCTCGTGGAATTGAGCCATCTGCCGCATGTCACCGTCCAGGTGCTGCCGTTCGAGGCGGGTGCGCACCCGGGACTGAGCGGGCAGTTCGCGGTGCTGGAGTTCACCGACACGACGGATGCCACGGTGGTCTATCTGGAGGGCGTGAACAGCGACCTGTATCTGGAGAAGGACACCGATGTGCAGGCCTACAGCGTGATGTACGAGCATCTGCGGGCGCAGGCGCTGAGCGCGGAGGCCACCCGGCAGTTCATCGGCGACGCGGCCCTGCGGTACGCCTGATCCGGCAGCTCCCGGCCAGGCGACGCATGGGGTCGCCTCGGCGTGCAGGCGGGCAAATTACTCTACTACCCGATCATTGACAAGGGTTGCCAGGAATATGCCACCTGGTCGAGTGAAGGCCCCACCCGGTCGGTGATGTTGGCGAGTAGCGTCGATCGCAGTCAGGCAGTGGTGTACGCCACATCGCCACCGCGCGATCGCATTGCGGAGTACACCCCGCCGCCGTCACCAGCACAGACCGGAGCAGAGATGGCAATCAAGCTGGGCAGCACCCCCGCGTGGCGCAAGTCCTCGCGGTCCACCGGAAACGGTGCCTGTGTCGAAGTGAAGTCCCCGGCTGTCGCGGCCGTCGTGGTCCGCGACTCGAAGGACCCGCAGGGTCCGGTGCTCACCTTCTCCCCCGAGGCGTGGTCGTCCTTCGTCACCGACGTGGACCACGGCACGTACGACCTGCGCTGACCGGTCGGCACCGGCCGCAGGACAGCACCACGAGTACAGCACCACCGCAAAAGCCCTCTCGACCGGCCGCCGTCCTGGCCGAGAGGGCTCGCTGCTGCCCCGTGCGGCGCCCGGCCGACCGGATGCTGAAAAGTATCTGGACATTACAACGGTTTTTCGTAGGCTGCCGCACATGACGACGACCGCCGGAGCCGCACTGCCCGCACTTGCCGCACGCGCACGGGATGTGGGGGCTTCACCGGTGCGGGAGATCCTGGCGCTGACAGCGCGGCCCGAGGTGATCTCGTTCGCCGGGGGGCTGCCCGCGCCCGAGTTGTTCGACGCGGAGGGGATCAGGGCGGCGTACGACCGGGTGCTGGCCGAGCGGGCGGGGACGGTGCTGCAGTATTCGACCACCGAGGGCGATCCGGCGCTGCGGGCCGCGGTGGCGGGGCGGCTGACCCGGCGGGGGCTCGGCACCGACGCCGGCAGCGTCGTGGTGACGGGCGGTTCGCAGCAGGGGCTCGCGCTGCTCGCGACCGTGCTGCTGGAGCCGGGCGATGTCGTGCTGGTGGAGAATCCGACGTATCTGGCGGCGTTGCAGTGCTTCGGCTTCGCGGGCGCCCGGGTGGTGCCGGTGCCGACCGACGAGGACGGGGTGCTGCCGGACGCGCTGGAGGAGCTGGTGCTGCGCGAGCGGCCCAAACTGCTCTACCTGATCCCCGACTTCCAGAACCCGACCGGCCGCACGCTGCCCGAGCTGCGCCGCCGCGCGGTTGCCGAGGTGGCCGGGCGGCACGGGCTGTGGATCGCCGAGGACGACCCGTACGGGGAGTTGCGCTTCGAGGGCGACCGCCGGCCGTGGATCAGCTCGTACGAGGCCGCCGCCGACCGTACGGTCCTGCTGGGCAGCTTCTCCAAGGTGATGGCACCCGGGATGCGGCTGGGCTGGCTGCGGGCGCCGGCCGCGCTGCTGCGGCCCTGCGTGATCGCCAAGCAGGCGGCCGATCTGCACACCTCGACGGTGGACCAGGCGGCTGCCGCCCGCTACCTCGCCGACCGCGACCTCGACGCGCATCTGGACCGGGTGCGTTCGGCCTACCGGGCTCGCAGGGACGCGCTGCTCGCCGGGCTGCCCGCGGCGCTGCCCCAGGGCAGTGCGTGGAACCGCCCCGAGGGCGGGATGTTCGTCTGGGTGCGGCTGCCCGCGGACCGGGACGCCACCGCGCTGCTGCGTACCGCGATCACGCACGACGTCGCCTATGTGCCGGGCGCACCCTTCTACGCCGCCGAGCCCGACCGGGCGACGCTGCGGATGTCCTTCACCACGCATACGCCCGAGGAGATCGCCGAGGGGCTGCGCCGCCTCGCGCGGGCCTTCGGCTGATCCCCGGCCGGCCCGCGCCCGGCCCACCCGCGACCGGCGGTCCGCCGGCGTCCTGCGCCCCTTTCCGAGCCGTACGGGACCCGCTCCCGTACGGCCGCTCTGCCGTGCCCGCGTCAAGCGAAGTGCCCGCTCATCGTGGGTTCGCGGCCCCGGGCGTCACAATGCCACGGAGAGTAAAGAGAAAGTAAAATCGTTCGGCTTTCTGATCCGAATTCAGACTCTTGAACACCGGGACCCTTGACCGGCCCTCCGGGCCAAGGGTTCAATCCCGGAAGTCCCCACTCCCGCACGGGGGCCAGCCGCCCGGGCGAGCGTCACGGCGAAGTGCGTTCCCGTTCACAAGGCGGACCCCCTGGAGGGGACAATGAACAGTCTCGACTGGACCGTGCTCATCGCCTACTTCGGCGTCATGATCGCGATCGGTGTGTGGTCGCACAAACGCGTCGACGACGTCGGCGACTACTTCACCGCAGGCGGCAGGATGCCGTGGTGGCTGTCCGGCATCTCGCACCACATGTCGGGCTACAGCGCGGTGATGTTCACCGGTTACGCGGGCATCTCCTACCAGTACGGCATCACGTCGTACGTCACCTGGGCGCTGCCCATCGCCGTCGGGATCGCCATCGGCGCCAAGACCTTCGCGCCGCGGCTGAACCGGGTACGGTCCCGGCTGCACGTCGCCTCACCGCTCGAATACCTCAAGAACCGCTACAACCTGACCACGCAGCAGGCGCTCGCCTGGTCCGGCGTCCTGCTCAAGATCGTCGACGTCGGCGCCAAGTGGGCCGCCATCGCGACCCTGCTGTCGGTCTTCACCGGCGTCACCATCACCCAGGGCATCGTCATCACCGGCGCGATCACCGCGGTCTACTGCACCGTCGGCGGGCTGTGGGCCGACGCGCTCACCGAACTGGGCCAGTTCGTCATCCAGCTGGTGGCCGGCCTGGCGATGCTGGTCGCCGCGCTGAACAAGCTCGGCGGCGTCAGCGGCATCTGGAACGTCTGGGACGAACCCGCGCTCCGCCACCACGGCCACCCCACCGCGGGCCCCTACACCACGGTCTTCCTGCTCGCCTACCTCTTCATCAAGACCTTCGAATACAACGGCGGCATGTGGAACCAGGCGCAGCGGTACATGGCCACGAGGTCCGCCAAGGAGGCCACCCGCAGTGCCGCTCTCTCCTCGGCGCTGTGGTTCGTGTGGCCCGTCGTGCTGTTCTTCCCGATGTGGGTCTCCCCGCTGCTCGTGCACGCCAAGAAGCCCGACGGCTCCGACTCCTACGCGCTGCTCACCGAACAGCTGCTGCCGCACGGGCTGCTGGGCCTGGTCGTGGTCGGCTTCTTCTCCCACACCATGGCCATGTGCTCCTCCGACGCCAACGCCATCTCGGCCGTCGTCACCCGCGACATCGCGCCCGCCTTCTCCCGGCAGGCCCGCGAGTGGACCGCCCGGGTCGGCCTCATCGCGGCCCGGATCACCACGCTGGCCTTCCTCGGCCTGTCCATGGCCGTCGCGACCCAGGTCAACTCGCCGGCCTTCAAGGACATCATCACGGTCGTGATCAAGTGGGTCGCCGGGCTCATGGGCCCGATCGCGATCCCCTTCATGCTCGGCCTGCTCCCCCGCTTCCGCCGCTCCGGCCCGACCGCGGCCCTCACCAGCTGGGCGCTCGGCCTGTTCGCCTTCTACCTGCTCAACTACCCCGTCAACGACGCGGTGTCGGGCGGCGTCCACCTCGAATACCAGATCTCGCTGCCGCTCGCGGTCTCGCTCGTGCTGTACGTGGTCGTCGGCTGGATCAAGCCGGAGGACACGCCGGAGCGGGACGCCCTCCTGGCGCGGATCAACTCCGACGGGGGCGGGGCGGGGTCGGTCGCCCTTCCCGAGCCGTCGCAAGCGGGGGACGACGCTCTGCGGCCGGCGGCCAGCACGGAATAGCCGCTGCGGGAGGCGGCGGCGGCTTCTCCTGTCGACCCGCCGCCGTGGTGGCGCGCGCAATTCCCCGCGCCCATGCGGTGGCCCTGCGCGGCGCGGGACGGGCGCCGCAAGGGCGCGGGGAAGGGCTACGCGGCGGGGTAGCGGTCCAGCCAGGCGGGGCTGGCCCCGGACGGGCCGTGCAGGGCGGGCGCCTGCGTCATCTCCATGGCGAAGTCGTCCGCGAGCTGCAGGATCGTCGCCCGGCCCTCCAGCTCCGCTATCCACGCGGGCGGCAGCGCCGTCTCCCCGTGCTGGACGCCCAGCAGATTGCCGCAGATCGACCCGGTCGAATCGCTGTCGCCCGAGTGGTTGACGGCGAGCAGCAGCCCGTGGCGCACGTCCTCGGCGACCAATGCGCAATAGACGCCGATCGCCAGGGACTCCTCGGCCGTCCAGCCCTCCCCGAGTGCTTCGACGCGCTGCGGCGACGGCAAGCCCTGCCGTACGGCCCCCAGCGCGCTCTGGAGCGCGTCGGTCGTCTCCTGGTGGCCGGGGCGCGCGCCCAGCAGGGCCAGGGCGTGCTGGACGGACCCGTCGAGCGCCTCGCCGCGGGCGAGCCCGTGGATGATCACGGCGAAAGCGCCCGCGGCGAGCTGCCCGGTGGGGTGCCCGTGGGTCTGCGCGGCGCACTCCACCGCGAGCTGGAACACCAACTGCGGCTCCCAGCCGACCAGCAGTCCGAAGGGCGCCGAGCGCATCACCGTGCCGCACCCCTTGGAGCCGGGGTTCTTCGGCTCCTCCAGGGTGCCCATGCGGTCGTCCGAGAGGCCGGTGAGGCACGCGTTGCCCGGCGCCCTCCGCGCGTAGAGCCACTCCTCGCGGGCGAGCCAGCCGGCGTCCTTGCGGCGCTCGTCGGGGCCCCACTCGCTCTGTGTGGCCGACCAGCGGCGGTACGCGCGGTGGACGTCGGTGGGCGGGTGCCAGGCGCCGGTGTCCCGGCGCACCTGCGCGCGTATCAGGCCCTCGACGGTGAACAGCGTCATCTGCGTGTCGTCGGTGACCGCGCCGCGCCGCCCATAAGCGGTGACGTAGTCGGTGACCCCGTCGGGTCCGTGGTTGCCCTGGATCGCTTCGAGGGACTCGAACTCGATCCCCGCGCCGAGCGCGTCGCCGATCGCCCCGCCGAGCAGACAGCCACGGACGCGGCTGCGGAAGTCCTGCTGCTGCGCGCGTCCCCAGACAGCGGTCAAAGCGGTTCCCTCCGATCGTCCCCCGATCCGAACCCGTTCTGCGCCTGCACGATAGCCGACGTGGCCAGGAGCGGAAGGGGTGCGCGGGGTAGGTGAAGGTTGTCCCGGATGAGGCGGCTCCGGGGAGATGGCGGGATATCTCCCCGGAGTGCGCTCCGGCGCGCGAAGGGGGCTCAACCGGCCGCGAAGACGCCGATCCCGTTGGCGACCGGGCGCTCGACGCCGCCCGCCGGGCGGTTGCGTACGGTGACCGCGCCCGCGCCCGGGTCGCGGGCGACCAGGGTGGTGGAGCCGCCGCCGTCCAGGTTGACGGCGTTGTCGCAGCCCAATTCCTGCAACACGCCGGCCAGTTCCGCGACCGTCAGGCCCGCTTTCGCCTCGGCGCTGCCGTCCAGGGCGAGCAGCCGCAGCGTACGGCCGTGGTTGCCGAAACCTGCCGCGGTCCTGGTCGCCGCCGTCCTGTCGTCCAGGCCCGCGAGGGGCGCGCCGGCGCGCAGCACCGGGAAGCCGCCGACCGCGAAGGCGTACGGCACGCGGGCGGCGGACGGCGCCAGGTGCTCGTCGACGCGTACGCGGTCGCCGGGCCGCAGCGTACGCAGCGTGTCCGCGCCGGCGTCCCGGCCCAGCAGCACGGTCGTGCCGCTGGGGACGGCGCCCGCGCCCGGTGCCTCCGCCACGGACACGACGCGGCCGGCGCGTACGGCGACCTCGTAGGTGTCGGTGCTGCACCCGGCCGCCCGGGAGGTGTCGCTGCCGCACACCGCGCGCCCGCGCGAGGCCGCGCCCCAGTCCGCGGTGTACGCGCCGATGCCGCCGACCGGCAGGGCGTACTGGTTGAAGCCGCCCAGCGGGTAGCTGCCCGCGGCCGTACGCACCCGGCCGTGCAGCGTCAGCGTGTCGAGCCGCGCTCTGCGGTCGGTGCCGACGCCGAGCACGTCCCGCGTCGTTTCGCCCGCCGGCAGGCCGGGGCCGAACCGCTGGGCGGTCGGCACGGCGGCCTTCAGCGGGCGGCCCGAGCTGATCTCCGGGCCCACGGAGGAGCCGGTGGGGGTGACGCCGGGGTGCTGGCTCTCCTCGATGTCGAAGAAGTCGCCGTTCACGGCGGCGGTCGCACGGCGGGCGTCAGCCAGTTGCGAGACCGGCGCGCGGGCGGCGACGGTGCCGGGGGTGAGCAGGTCCACTCTCACCCGCGGATCGCGGAGGTCGATAGTGATCACGTGGCCATGTACGACGCCGTTCGCGGAATCCGCAGTGAACTCCCGGTAGTCCACGCCGCGCGCCAGCCGCTCGCTCCGACCGTACGTCACCGCCCCCGCGGCGGCCCGCGCCCCGCCGGCCGCCGCTGTCCCGGCGATCACCGCCCCCGCCAACGCCGCCGCGCACATCCCGATATGACGCCGCCTCATGCGACCCCTCCGCTTCACTGGCCCCGACGCCACCACTGTGCCAGGGGCGCGCGTGGCGGGGACGCCGCTTGCGGTACGTCCTTGCGCGCGTCGCTGTCATGGCTGGGCGCGCGTTTCCTCGCGTCCCCGAAACGTGCCCCTCTGGCGGTGGAGGACGAGCCCGGCGGGGGCGCGGGAAACTGCGCGGCCGGCCGCAGTGCGGCGGCACGGTGAACGCCACGGGACATGGCACCGGCCCAGGGGCGCCGGGGGCGGAGCCGCGCGGCGGGCCCGCCGCCCGGGGAAGGCCACGAGCGACCCTCCCCGCCGACGTCGGCTAACCGTGCACGTCCCCCAGCACGGGCAGCAGTTCCGGCAGGTGGCCGTCGGAGGCGAGACCGGCCGCGACGCGCTCGGCGGGCACGTCGCCGTACAGCGTGGTGCGCTGCCGGGCGGGCCGGCCGGCCGCCTCCGCGATGGCGACCAGATCGCGGATCGAACGGTACGAGCCGTAACCCGAGCCCGCCATGCGGGAGATGGTCTCCTCCATCAGGGTGCCGCCGAGATCGTTGGCCCCCGAACGGAGCATGTCGGCCGCGCCGTCCGCCCCCAGCTTCACCCAGCTGGTCTGGATATTGGTGATGTGCGGGTGCAGCAGCAGCCGGGCCATCGCGGTGACGGCCCGGTTGTCGCGGGCGGTCGGCCCGGGGCGGGCGATACCGGCCAGGTAGACGGGCGCGTTGGTGTGGATGAAGGGCAGCGTGACGAATTCGGTGAAGCCGCCGGTGCGCTGCTGGATCTCGGCGAGCAGCCGCAGGTGGCCGAGCCAGTGGTGCGGCTGGTCCACGTGCCCGTACATCATGGTGGACGAGGAGCGGATGCCCAGCTCATGGGCGGTGCTGACCACCTCGACCCAGGTGGCGGTGGGGAGTTTGCCCTTGGTCAGGACCCAGCGCACCTCGTCATCGAGGATCTCGGCGGCTGTGCCGGGGATCGAGTCGAGGCCCGCCTCCTTGGCGGCGGTCAGCCAGTCGCGGACCGACATACCGGTGCGGGTCGCCCCGTTGACGACCTCCATCGGCGAGAAGGCGTGCATGTGCATGCCGGGGACGCGGGCCTTGACCGCCCGCGCGATGTCGAAGTACGCGGTGCCCGGCAGGTCGGGGTGGATGCCGCCCTGCATGCACACCTCGGTCGCGCCGACCTCCCACGCCTGCTGGACCCGGTCGGCGACCTGGTCCAGGGACAGGGTGTAGGCGTCGGCGTCGGTGCGGCGCTGCGCGAAGGCGCAGAAACGGCAGCCGGTGTAGCAGACGTTGGTGAAGTTGATGTTCCGCGTCACGATGTACGTGACCTCGTCGCCGACGACGTCCCTGCGCAGGTCGTCCGCGATCCGGCACAGCGCGTCCAGCGCCGGGCCGTCGGCGTGCAGCAGCGCGAGCGCCTCGGCGTCGGTGAGCTTCGTCGGGTCGTCGGCCGCTGTGGACAGCGCCCCGCGGACGTCGGCGTCCACCCGGTCGGGCACCATGCCCGGCGCGGCCTGTTCGCGCAGCTCCTCCCAGTCGCCGTAGACGTCGTCGAAGTCGTCCCTGCGGTCGGAGGTACGGCCCTCGGTGTCGATCGTGCGGTGCAGGTCAGTACGCCCGCCGGCCGCGGGGAAGGCCTCATCAGGCTCCTGCCACGGCCGGCCCTCGACCACGGCGTCCTGCCGCGCGAGGCCGGTCGCGGGATCGGCCAGCGCCCGTACGTGCGGGACCAGGCGCGGGTCGAGCCACGGTTCGCCGCGCAGCACGAACTCCGGGTAGATGGTGAGGCGTTCGCGCAGCGTGAAGCCGGCCTCCGCCGTACGCGCCGCCAGGTCGTCGATCTGCGGCCAGGGGCGCTCGGGATTGACGTGGTCGGGGGTCAGCGGCGAGACGCCGCCCCAGTCGTCGATGCCGGCCTCGATGAAGCGGGCGTATTCGCCGTCGACCAGATTCGGCGGCGCCTGGATACGGGCCGCCGGGCCCAGCACCACTCGCGCCACCGCGATGGCCGCGGCCAGCTCCTCCAGCTCCGCGTCCGGCATGCCGCGCATCGCGGTGTCGGGCTTGGCCCGGAAGTTCTGGACGATCACTTCCTGGACGCCGTGGTAGCGGCGGGCGGTGCGGCGGATCGCGAACAGCGACTCGGCGCGCTCCTCGTAGGTCTCCCCGATGCCGATCAGGATGCCGGTCGTGAACGGCACATTGGAGCGGCCCGCGTCCTCCAGGACCCGCAGCCGTACCGCGGGCTCCTTGTCCGGCGAACCGAAGTGCGGCCCGCCGCGCTCCGACCACAGCCGGGTCGCCGTCGTCTCCAGCATCATGCCCATCGACGGGGCGACCGGCTTGAGCCGCTGCAGATCCGTCCACGACAGCACCCCCGGGTTGAGGTGCGGCAGCAGCCCGGTCTCCTCCAGCACCCGGATCGACATCGCGCGTACGTACGCGAGCGTGTCGTCGTAACCGTGCGCGTCCAGCCACTCCCGCGCCTCGGGCCAGCGGTCCTCCGGGCGGTCCCCGAGCGTGAACAGCGCTTCCTTGCAGCCCATGGCGGCGCCGCGGCGGGCGATGTCCAGCACCTCGTCCGGCGAAAGGTACATGCCGTGGCCGTCCCGGCGCAGCTTGCCGGGCACCGTCACGAAGGTGCAGTAATGGCAGGTGTCCCGGCACAGCCGCGTCAGCGGTATGAAGACCTTCCGCGAATACGTGATGACGCCGGGGCGGCCCGCCGCGTCGAGCCCCGCGTCGCGCACGCGGGCCGCGGTCTCGGCCAGCCGCGCCAGGTCGCCGCTGCGGGCTTGCAGCAGCACGGCGGCCTCTCCCGTGTCGAGGGCGACGCCGTCCGCTGCGCGGTGCAGGGCGCGGCGCATGGCGTTGGCGGTGGGCGGGGGCAAGGTCATTCCCCGAGCATAGGTCGCTGCCCCGACATTCCACTGTCCTCGCCGCACCGTGCGGCCTGTCACCAATCTCTCCTGCCGGGTGGGAATACGGCCGTGCGCGTCGGCGCCTCAGCCGCGACGCGCCGCCGTGCACGAACCCCCCGCCGGCGCCGCGGTGAACGGCGCGGCCGGCCCACCCCCACGGTCGCGTGCGGACCGCCACCACCCCTTGGGGGCGCGAGGCGCCACGCCCCCAAGCCTGACGGCGCGCCGCCCCACCCCGCAGGGGCGCGGGGAACCGCGCGCCCAGCCACGACGTGCCGTCACGTACGAACTCCCCGTGCCATTCCAGGGCGCGGGGAACTGCGCGTGCAACCACCCACCCGCCATCGCGTGGCAATGCACCGCCACCGCCCCAAAGGCGCGGGGAACTGCGCGACCGGCCCACCACGCGCGGGCCGTCACCGACCCAGAGGGGCTGTCCGGTCCGATCCCGGACCGCCGGCCGGTGGCCGGTTGCGCGCGCAGTTCCCCGCGCCTTTGGTCGGCACCCCAGCACCAGCCGAGGGGCACCCTCCTACGCGGAGGCACCGCCGGCCCATGGGCACCCCCTTGCCGAAGGGGAGCCGCCCAACCCACGCTCCCGGGGGATGCGCACCCGCCGACGCAGCGAAACCCCCAGCGCCGCGTCGGCGGAGGGGAACCGCGCAACCGCCCCCGGGGGCTTGGCGGGGCTCGGGTGAAGGCCACCCCGACGTCACCCGCTGGTGGAACCGTACGGGCCATGGACCGACGCGACGCGCTGAAACTCTCCGCGCTGGCAAGCGCGACCGGCATCCTCACGCTGACCCCCGTGAACTTCGCCGCAGCCTCCGACAAATCCTCCTCACCAGGTCAGGACGGCGACCTGAAGAGGATCGTGACCGGCCACCTGCCCACCGGCGCCGCCGACTTCGTGTACCTGCCGGTCGAGGTGCCGCGCGGGATGCGGCAGATCGCCGTGTCGTACACGTACGACCGGCCGGCCGTCCCGTACGGCACGAACCTGGCCGGCCAGTGGAAGTTCGGCTACGACGACGTCGACGCGATCGAGGTCTGGAACGGCCCCTGGGCCAGCGACGACGAGGCGTCCCTGCTGACCTGGGACAATCTGCTGACCGGCGCGGTCCGCCGCGGCGACGGCCACTGGATTCCAGCGATGGGCAACTCCGACGCCCACCGCGACCCCGACGTCGTGGGCCTCCCGCAGGCCGTCGTGCCGGCGGACGGTCCCAACCGCCGCGCCCTACAGGCCGGTATCCGGGCCGGCCGCCCCTGGATCGCGGAGAACGCCGAAGTGCAGCTCGCCTTCACCGCGTCGGGCCGCACGGCGAGCACGCGGGCATCGGCGACCGGCTGCCCGTCGCACCCGACGCCGTGGTGACGGTGGGCCTGACCGTGTCGGGTGTTCCGGCCGGCGCCCTGCTGCGCCGGGTCTCCGACGAGGGCCAGGTGTTCGCGGCGCCGCTGCCCGCGTCGGGCACGGTCAGCTGGCGGACCACCGCCTCGGCGGCGGCCTATGTCCGCGCCGAGGTCCGCCGCCCGGACGCGCCCGGGCGGCGGCGTCAGCCCGTCACCCTCACCGGGAGCAGGATGCGCCACACGGCCTCCTCCAGGCCGTGCACCGCCGCGATCCAGCCGATGTTCTCCTCGTCCGTGCCGAGCCGGACCGCCTGGGCGAGTTCGGTCATCACCTCGGCGAGGTCGCCGTGGCCCATGGCCGCTTCGAGCCGCCCGCCCGTGGGGCCGTCGTCGTGGTAGCGGTGGTAGGCGGGGGCGCCGCGCAGGACGCCGACCGGGCGCCACTGCTGGGCCAGCCGCCACACGGGCTCGCCCGCGACACGTACGCCGTCCGCCTCGACCACCTGCGTACGGTTGCGGTCCACCTCCAGCGCGTGCCAGCCGTCGGTGCCGGTGAGGATCAGGTCGGGGTCGCAGTGCTGGACGGCGCGCGGCACCGTACGGGTGGCGCCGGAGGTGGGCAGGACGAGCGGGATCGCGGCCATGCCGGCGTAGAGGCAGCCGAAGAAGGCGCCTGCCAGGTCGGGGCCCTCGGGGTAGACGAGCAGGACGCGGCTGCCCGGGCTCAGCAATGTACCGAGCCGGGCGGCCACCGCCCTGGCGCGCCGGTCGAGTTCGGCGAAGCTGCAGCCCGCGGTGCCGATACCCGCGGCGCGGCATTCGAAGGGCAGCTCGGGCACGAGCGCGGGGTGCCGTTCGGCGCGCCGCCGCAGCAGCGGTCCCGGCAGCCGGCCGCCGTCCCCCGCGACCGGCCGGGCGCCGCCGCCCCCGCCGCCTATTCGCGCCCGGCGCGGCTTGCTGTGCTCTCCGCCGCTCATTGCAGCGGTTTCCCGCGGCGCGGCATATTGCGGCGCGTACGCCGGGCTCGGCGGCTGCGCGGCGTGCAGCCGCCGTACGGTGGCGTGCCGCGGCCTGCCCCACCAGCCGGACGGTTCAAGGCCGTCCGGCGTGCCGGCCGGGCCGGCGCCGTCGAGCGCGCCCGAGCCGTCCGACGCACCCGGCCGGTACGTGTTCGACTCGTACGCCTCGGTCCCGGATCCGCCGGTCCCGAACCCGCCGGCCGCATATCCGTCAGCCCCGCCGGGACCCCGCACCACAGTCCACGAACCATTCGCGCGATCCGCGCACTTCGCACACATCGCGGTTCAGTTACCCGTCCTGTCGCACAAAGCTCCACGGCACGATCCATCCCCACACACCACAACCTCCGCGCACGCACAGCCGGAATCTCAAATTCAGCCCAACTTCAGCCGTTGGGCCGGTTGGGGACCCGCATGGGGTGACCCGGGGCGCCCCGACACGGCAAACTGACACGGGCGGGGCCGAACCAGAGGCTCGGCCGACGAGTGCCATGCGGACAACTGTTCCGTCCGGCGATGAACGATTGATATACGCGCGGAGAGCCGACCCGGCCCTTTCCTGACCGGTGCGGCTCGCAGGCGGTTCAGGGGGCATGCATGGGAAGCAGGACGGAACCGGGCAGCGGCCTGCGGTTCGCGGTCCTCGGGCCGGTACGCGCCTGGCGCGACGGCCAGCCAATCGTGACCGGCGCACCCCAGCAACGCGCGCTGCTGGCCGTCCTGCTGCTGCGCGGCGGGCGGACGGCCACCGCGTCCGAGCTGCTCGACGCCCTGTGGGGCGAGTCCCCGCCCAATACGGCGCTGGCCGCCCTGCGCTCGTACGCCTTCCGGCTGCGCAAGGCGCTCGGCTCGCAGACGCTGGTCACCGATTCGGGCGGCTACGCCATCCACGTCCCCGTCGAGGCGCTGGACGCCACCTGGGTCGAGCAGTTGGCCGCCGAGGCGGAGAAGGTGCGCCAGACCGATCCGGCGCAGGCCCGCGAACTCCTGGTCGACGCCCTGGACATGTGGAAGGGCGAGCCGCTGGCCGGGCTGCCGGGGCCCTTCGCCGAGACCCAGCGGGGCCGGCTCACCGAATGGCACCTGGGCCTGATCGAGCTGCGGCTCGAACTCGACCTGGAAATGGGCGCCCACGCCGAGGCGGTCTCCGAACTGACCGCGATCACCGCCGAGCACCCGCTGCGCGAGCGGCTCCGCGGCCTGCTGATGCTCGCCCTGTACCGCAGCGGACGCCAGGCGGAGGCCCTCGGCGTCTACGCCGACACCCGGCGGCTGCTGGCCGACGAGCTGGGCATCGACCCCTCGGCCGAGCTGAGCGACCTGCACCAGCGCATGCTGGAGGCGGACGCCGGCCTCGCCCCGCCGCACGGCGCCACCGGGCCCGGCGCCCCGGAAGTCCTGCGCCCCGCGCAGCTGCCCGCCACCGTCTCCGACTTCACCGGCCGCGCCGCCTTCGTCCGCGAACTGGGCGAGCAGCTGGCCGGCGCGTCGCAGGGCAGCGGGGTGATGGCGGTCTCCGCGGTCGCGGGCATCGGCGGCGTCGGCAAGACCACGCTCGCCGTCCAGGTCGCGCACGAGGCCCGCGAGGCCTTCCCCGACGGGCAGTTGTACGTCGACCTGCAAGGCACCGGGCCGCGGCCGGCCGAACCCGAGGCCGTACTCGGCTCGTTCCTGCGCGCCCTCGGCCTTCCCGACGGCGCCATCCCCGACTCGCTGGCCGACCGCGCCGCCCTCTACCGCTCCACGCTCGACGGCCGCCGCGTGCTCGCGCTGCTCGACAACGCCTACGACGCCGCCCAGATCCGGCAGTTGCTGCCCGGCACACCCGGCTGCGCCGCGCTGGTCACCAGCCGGATGCGGATGGTGGACCTGGCCGGCGCGCACCTGGTCGACCTCGACGTGATGTCGCCCGAGGAGTCGCTGCTGCTGTTCACCCGCATCGTCGGCGAGGAGCGGGTCAACAGCGAACGGCAGGCCGCCCTCGACGTGGTCGCCGCCTGCGGATTCCTGCCGCTCGCGATCCGGATCGCCGCCGCCCGGCTGGCCGCCCGCCGCACCTGGACGGTGTCGGTACTGGCCAACAAGCTCGCCGACCACCGGCGGCGGCTGGACGAACTGCGGGCCGGCGACCTCGCCGTCAAGGCCACCTTCGCCCTCGGCTACGACCATCTGTCGCCGGCCCAGGCCCGAGCCTTCCGGCTGCTCTCGCTGCCCGAGGGACCCGACATCTCGCTGGACGCCGCCGCGGCTGTGCTCGACCTGGACCGCTACCGGACCGAGGAACTGCTCGAAGCGCTGGTCGACATCAGCCTCATCGAGTCGGCGGCGCCCGCCCGCTACCGCTTCCACGACCTGCTGCGCCTCTACGCCCGCGAGCGCGCCGAGACCGACGAGACCCACGAGGTGCGCTGCGCGGCGCTGTCCCGGCTGCTGGACTTCTCCCTCGCGTCGGCGGTGTCCGCGTACGCGCTGGAGAATCCCGGCGACCGCGTCATCGACCACCTCGCCCCGACCAGCCACCCCGGTATGACCTTCCGTACCAGGGAAGAATCCCTGGACTGGATGTTCTCCGAGGCCCAGGGGCTGCTGGCGGCCGTGCAGCAGGCCGCGGACGGCGGCTGCGAGAGCTTCCTGCGGCGCGCGGTGGACGTTCTGCTCGTCGCCCAGGACCTGATGGAATCCGGCGTCTACGCCCGGCAGTACGAGCAGGCCACCCGCGCGATCGTGACCACCGCCCACGACTGCGGCGACACCCTGGTCGACGGCCGCGGCCGGGTGTGGCTGGGGCAACTGCTGCGGCTGTCGGCCAGGTTCGAGGAGGCGGAGGAGGAGACCAAGCGCGCCCTGGTGCTCGGCCTGGCCGCCGAGGACCCGATGACGTGCAGCTACGCCCCGAACCTGCGCGGCATCCTGGCCCTTCGCGGCCTCCGCTTCGCCGAGGGCGCGGAATATCTCATCAGCGCTCTGGACGCCTTCAGGGCGGACGGCAACAAGCACGGCGAGGCCGCGGCGCTCAGCAATCTGGCGCGCGCACAGCTGGACCTGGGGGACGACACCGCGGCGATCGCCGCCACCGAGCGCGTCGTGGCGATCTACCGCGAACTCGGCGCCGGCTTCCGGCTCGGCAACGGCCTGTACTCGATGGGCATCACCCTGACCGCCACCGGCTCCCACGACGGGGCCCTGGGCTGCCTCACCGAGGCGCTGGAGATCTTCCGCGCGGCCCGGCAGCAGTTCTGGGAGGGCATGACCCTCTACCGGCTGGCCCAGCTCCACCTGGCCGCGGGCCGCTACCGGCAGTCGGCCTCCCATGTCGAGCAGGCCCTGGTCATCATGCGCGAGATCGGCGGCGACTGGCGTACCGCGAACGCGCTGACCGTCCTCGGCCAGGCCCTTGCCGCCATGGGCCAGGAAGTACGCGCGCACGCCTGCTGGCACGACGCGCTGGCCACCTATGCCGCGCTGGGTTCGCCCGAGATCACCGAAGTGCGCCGGCTGCTGGGCGACGAGTCGGAGTCGTCGGCCGCGGTCTGACCGGGGGCGGGGTGTCGTTCGACGACCGGCATTGCCCAACCGAGGCCGTTTATCAGTTGATTATCGGCGGGTGTCAGGATTCCATCACTGCACGAGCTGCCCGCTCGGTAGTGCACGGGGGTCGCTGCCGGGCGGGCGTTACGACAGCGTCCCCAAAGCTGGACACGCACACAGGAGAGCACCATGAGCGCAGAGCAGCCGAAGGTCCCGAACACCGGCGACGGCAGCGTCGAGCCGGACAACTTCCACGCCGAGGGCACGCCTGAGACCGTTCCGGGCGCACCGCTCACCGCCAAGCCCGGCACGGTGAAGCCGGACAACTTCCACGCCGAGGGCACCAAGCAGTAACGCCTGAGGTCTGGGTCCACGGGGGAACGGGGGGCCGCCCGGGAGGGGGAAGCGTTCGCGGTTCAGG
>NZ_JAJSYW010000095.1:0-25694 GCF_036815005.1 Streptomyces sp. IBSBF 2435
CCGTACCCCCGTACCCCCTTACCCCCCGGGTCTGCTAGGCGACGAGTTCGCCGAAGGCGGACTCCTCGTCGCGGCCGAAGCTCAGTGCTTCGTCATCGCGCATCCGGCGCAGGGAGCGCCAGATGCTGCTCTTCACCGTGCCGACGCTTATGCCGAGTATGTCGGCGATCTCCGGGTCGGTGCGGCCCTCGTAGTAGCGGAGCACCAGCATGGTGCGCTGCTGCTCGGGCAGGCGGGCGAGCGCCTGCCACAGGACGGCGCGCAGCTCGGTGCCGCCCATCTCGTCGGTGTCGCCGACCGTCTCGGGCAGTTCCTCCGTCGGGTATTCGCTGAGCTTGCGCCGCCGCCAGGCGCTGATGTGCAGGTTGGTCATGGTGCGGCGCAGATACCCGCCGACGGCGGCCTTGTCGCTGATCCGGTCCCACGCCCGGTACGTGGACAGCAGCGCGCTCTGCAGCAGGTCCTCGGCCGCGAAACGGTCGCCGGTCAGGTGGTACGCGGTCGCGTAGAGCGAGGCGCGGCGCTCCCGTACGTACGCGGTGAACTCGGCCTCCGTGTCGACCGAGGGGACGGCAGGCGCGGCCGGCTCCAGCGGTGTGATGTACGCGGGCCGCTGCTTGACCACCGACGCGCCGGCGGTGCGTCCGGCGCCGCGGGCGTACCCCCGTCCGCCCGCGGCGCCGGACATCTCGGTGGACCTGGCAAAGGAGTGCGCACGCGTCGAGTGGACCGCGGCGGTGGTGGTGCCGAGCAGTGCGTTCATGTCGCGCCCCCGTCGATGGAACCTTCAGCGTGGCTTCCGGCGTCGCAGCCTGTGCGGCGTGCGCTGTCCGAAGTGGCTCCAGCCTGCCGGGCCAGTTTCATGGGGCTGTCCGCCGAGTGTCACAGGCCCGTCACAGAGCCCCCCGCCCCGGGGGGTGCCCGGGGGCACGGGTTGTCCCCCGCACTTCATCCGGCCGCCGGAGGTAGGCAACAATGTCCGGCGTGCCCTTCCTGTTGCTGATCGAGGATGACGACGCCATCCGCACCGGTCTCGAACTCGGCCTGTCCCGCCAGGGTCACCGCGTGGTGGCCGCGGCGACGGGCGAGGACGGCCTGAAGCTCCTCAAGGAGCAGCGTCCCGACCTGATCGTGCTCGACGTGATGCTGCCGGGTATCGACGGCTTCGAGGTGTGCCGGCGTATCCGGCGCACCGACCAGCTGCCGATCATCCTGCTCACCGCGCGCAGTGACGACATCGACGTGGTCGTCGGCCTGGAGTCGGGGGCCGACGACTATGTGATCAAGCCGGTGCAGCCCCGGGTGCTGGACGCCCGGATCCGTGCCGTGCTGCGCCGCGGCGAGCGGGACAGCACCGACTCCGCCGCCTTCGGCTCGATCGTCATCGACCGCAACGCCATGACGGTGACCAAGGACGGCAAGGATCTCCAGCTCACCCCGACCGAGCTGCGGCTGCTGCTGGAGCTGAGCCGCCGGCCGGGCCAGGCGCTGTCCCGCCAGCAGTTGCTGCGGCTGGTGTGGGAGCACGACTACCTGGGCGACTCGCGCCTGGTGGACGCGTGTGTGCAGCGGCTGCGCGCCAAGATCGAGGATGTGCCGTCGTCGCCGGCCCTGATCCGTACCGTCCGCGGCGTCGGCTACCGCCTGGACACGCCGCAGTGACTTCCGGCACGGGCGGCAGGTGGGGTTCCGGCCTGCTGCGGTGGACGAGTCTGCGGCTGCGGCTGGTCGCGGTCTTCGCGGCGGTCGCGCTGACCGCGGCGGTGTCGGTGTCCGGCATCGCGTACTGGCTTAACCGCGACGCCGTGCTGACCCGCGCCCAGAACAGCGCGCTCAACGACTTCCGCGACTCGCTCCAGCGCAGTGCCGCGTCGCTGCCGGTCAGCCCGACCTGCCAGTCGCTGGACAGCACGGCGAGCCGGATAGGCGACTCCGACACGTATCAGGTGGTGCTGATCAGCACCGCGCCCGACAGCCAGGAGTGCGCGGCGACGTCGAACCGCGACGTGTTCACCCTCGACGATGTGCCGGCGACGCTCCAGAAGGCCGTCAACACCGTGCACACCAATGACCACAGGTACCACCTGCACTGGGAGCGGATCTCGCTGGAGGGCCGCCCGTACCTGGTAGCGGGGGCGCGGATCAACGGCGACGGGCCGACCGGCTACATGCTCAAGTCACTGGACGCCGAGCGCAAGGACCTCAATTCGCTGGCCTGGTCGCTGGGCATCGCGACGCTGCTGGCGCTGATCGGCTCCGCGCTGCTGGCGCAGGCCGCGGGCGCGGCGGTGCTCCGCCCGGTGCGGCGGCTCGGCGAGGCGGCGCAGCGGCTGGGCGAGGGGCATCTGGACACCCGGCTGAAGGTGTCGGGCACCGACGAGCTGGCGGAGATGTCGCGGACGTTCAACAACGCGGCGGAGGCGCTGGAGACCCGGGTCGAGGAGCTGAGCGCCCGGGAGGCGGCCAGCCGCCGCTTCGTCGCGGACATGTCGCACGAGCTGCGTACCCCGCTGACCGCGATCACCGCGGTCAGCGATGTGCTGGAGGACGAGGCGGAGGCGCTCGACCCGATGATCGCGCCCGCCGTACGCCTGGTGGTCAGCGAGACCCGGCGGCTGAACGAACTGGTGGAGACGCTGATGGAGGTCACCCGGTTCGACGCGGGTACCGCGAAGCTGCGGGTGGACGAGGTGGACGTCGGTGAGCAGGTGATGGCCTGCATGGACGCGAGGGCCTGGCTGGACTCGGTGGAACTGGACGCGCCCCGCGGGCTGCTGGCCACCCTCGACCCGCGGCGGCTGGACGTGATCATGGCGAATCTGATCGGCAACGCCCTCAAGCACGGCGGTTCGCCGGTACGGGTCACGGTCCGCGGTACGGGTCCTGCGGGCGACGAGTCCGGTCCTGGCGGCGGCGGTACGGACACGGGTCCCGACGGCGGCGGCGCGGGCGAGATCGAGATCGCGGTCTCCGACCGCGGGCCGGGCATCCCCGAGGAGGTGCTGCCGCACGTCTTCGACCGCTTCTACAAGGCCGACGCGTCCCGGGCCCGCTCCGAGGGCAGCGGGCTGGGCCTGTCCATCGCGATGGAGAACGCGCACATCCACGGCGGCGACATCACCGCCGCGAACGGCCCGTCGGGCGGCGCCGTCTTCACCCTGCGGCTCCCCCGCCACCCGCGCCAGGACGAGGCGTCCGACGCGGTCAACGGCGGCGGCCAGGGCGCGCCCGGCGGCGCGGGGGGCGGTGCGCGATGAGGGGGTGTTCCGTGCCGCCCCGGCGGCGTCGGCGGTCCGGCGGGCTCGCGGCGAGCGGCGCGGTGCTGCTCGCGGTGCTGCCGCTGGCCACCGGCTGCGGCATCCGTACGACCTCGGTGCCGGTCGACGCGGGACCCGCGCCCTCGCGGGCGTCCTGCGCCATACCCCAGGCCGAGAACTCACCCGACGCGGCGGACGCGGCGGTGGAGCAGGTCTACCTGGTGTGCGGGATGCAGACCACACCGGTGCCCCGGACGGTACAGGTGCGGGTGCGCCCGGCCGGCCGGGTGGCGCAGGTCAGGGAGTTGGTCGCCCAGCTGCACCGCAGCGTGCTGGGAGACGAGGCGAAAGCGGGCTTCGCCACGGCGGTGCCCGGCACGCTGGAGGTATCGGGACCCGGTCCCGGCGACCCGGACGACGCGCTGCGGCTCGGGCAGCCGATCGGGGATCTGCCGTCCTTCGCGCTGGCGCAGATCGTCTGCACGATCGCGGTGAGCCCGCTGGCCTCCGCCGGCCACAGCGTGGTCCTCGGCGGATCGGAGGACGGCAGCAGGGTCCGCCGCTACACCTGTACGCCGGACCTGCGCACCCAGCCTCAGGCGGCCGACACGGCGGGCACCGAGCTGCCCTGACGCGGACGGCGGCCGGCCGACGTGCGGAGCGTCACACCCCGGTCACGGGAACCGGACGGCGCGCCTCCCGCGTCTTGGGCGGTGTGCAGCACGAAGGCTCCATGTACCGGGTGCGCGCGGCCGGGCTCCTGCTGACCGCCGCCTACCTCGCGTTCGCCGCCTGGCTGCTGCTGCGCCCGCATTACGTGGCGTGGGTGCCGTCGCCGAATCTGCGGCCGTTCGGCACGATCGGGGACGACCTGCAGATGGGCTCCGCGCAGGCGGCCCGCCGTCTGCTGGCGGGCCTCGGCCTGCTGGCGCCGCTCGGCATCCTGCTGCCGATGGCCGGCGGGCGGGTCGAGACGTCTGGGGTGGCGTCCTTCGTCCGTACCGTCTTCGCCGGGCTGATGGTCTCGATATCGGTCGAGTTCACCCAGACCATGGTCCCGGGCCAGCTCTTCGACGTGGACGCGCTGATCCTCAACACGGCGGGCGTGGCCCTGGCACATCTGCTGGTCGTCCCGGCGGTACGCGCCCGCCTGCGCCGGCGCGAGGCCGTGCTCCTGCGCGAGGGCGCCCCCCGCACCCCTACGGAAGTGGGCGCCCCCTAGGCAGGGGGCGCCCACCGACGCGGACGGCGCTGAGGATCCGGGCGGATCAGCCGCCGATCGGGAGGCCGCCCAGCAGGCCGGCCACGGGCGCGATCTGGTTGCCGTCGAGGTGGTTGCCCGAGGGCAGCAGGCTGGAGGCCTTGCCGGAGAGTGCCGAGGTGCCCTTGGAGAGGGCGCCCTTGGCGCCGGCGGCGGAGGTGCCGGCCCCCGGTACGAGGTTGGCGGCCGAGGCGACCGGGAGGGAGCTGAGCACATCGGTGCCGGCCAGGCCGGTTGTGGCGGCGGCGGACGCGCTGCCGCCGGCCGCGGCGGCGAAGGCCAGGCCGAGCACGGTGGTCGCGAGGGTCTTCTTGGTTCGAGTCTGCATAACTCCGGAACGTAGCCATGCCCTCACCCGCCGTGCAACCGGCGTGGCGCGCCCGCGCCGCCCTCCCGGGCGCGCCCGCCGCCTCGTGCGCTCAGCCCTCGGCGACGGCGGAACCGCTGGCCAGCGGCCTTGCCGCGGTCGTGTGCTCGAAGAGCCATTCGGCCTTGAGTTCGGCGTAACCCGGCTTGACGACCTCGTTGATCATGGCGAGACGTTCATCGAAAGGGATGAACGCTGACTTCATCGCGTTGACGGTGAACCACTGCATGTCGTCGAGCGTGTATCCGAAGGCCTCGACCAGGTGCTCGAACTCGCGGCTCATGCTCGTCCCCGACATCAGGCGGTTGTCGGTGTTGACCGTCACCCGGAAGTACAGGCGCCGCAGCAGGCCGATCGGATGCTCGGCGTATGAACTGGCCGCGCCGGTCTGCAGATTGGACGTCGGGCACATCTCCAGCGGTACCCGCTTGTCGCGTACGTACGCCGCCAGCCGGCCGAGCGACACCTCCCCGCCGGGACCGGCCTCGATGTCGTCGATGATCCGCACCCCGTGGCCGAGCCGGTCGGCGCCGCACCACTGGAGCGCCTGCCAGATCGAGGGCAGGCCGAACGCCTCGCCGGCGTGGATCGTGAAGTGGTTGTTCTCCCGCTTCAGGTAGTCGAACGCGTCCAGGTGCCGGGTGGGCGGGTAACCGTCCTCGGCGCCCGCGATGTCGAAACCTACGACGCCCAGGTCCCGGTAGGCGTTGGCGAGTTCGGCGATCTCCTGGGAGCGGGCGGCGTGCCGCATCGCGGTGAGCAGCGCGCCGACCCTGATCCGGTCGCCGTTCTCCCGCGCCCGCCGCTCGCCTTCGCGGAAGCCCGCGTTGACCGCTTCCACGACCTCTTCGAGGGTGAGCCCGCCCTCCAGGTGCTGTTCGGGCGCGTACCGCACCTCGGCGTATACGACGCCGTCGGCCGCCAGGTCCTCCGCGCACTCGGCGGCGACCCGGATCAGCGCGTCACGGGTCTGCATCACCGCGCAGGTGTGCGCGAACGTCTCCAAATACCGCTCCAGCGAACCGGAGTCGGCAGCCTGCCTGAACCAGGTCCCCAGCTTGTCGGGGTCGGTCTCGGGCAGCGCGTCATAGCCGGTTGCCAGCGCGATGTCGACGATGGTGCCGGGGCGCAGGCCACCGTCCAGGTGGTCGTGCAGCAGCACCTTGGGGGCGCGGCGGATCTGGTCCCGGGTCGGAACGCCCGGTTTTGGGTTCTGCATGCACGGAACTGTACGCCCTACGCGCGTAGATCCGGTCGATCGAGCAATTATTTTCCGCCCGGCCATACTGTGCACACCCCTGCGTCTGCGATCGTTGCGGCATGGCTTCACAAGCATTACCGGCGCGTGGCGCCCGGCTCGGGCGCCCTGTCGCGCCCGGCCTGGTACCGGCGCCGGGCTGGGGGCACCTCCTGCCGGGCCAGCGGCTCCGGGGAGGCGAACGGCCCGACGACGGGGGCGCGACCGGCGCCACCTTCCGCGCGGTGGTGCTCGCGCTGCCGGGCGGCGACGCGCTGAGCACGCGGCGCCGTTCGCCGATGGCCGCCGCCCTGATGTGGCCGCTCGCACGGCACCTGGTGCGCGAGGGCGTCGCCGACGGGGTCGTCGCGCACGTCGTCCACTACCGCTTCCGCGGCTGGAACGGCGGCCACGCGCATCCCGCGGAGGACGCGGAGTGGGCCGTCGGCGAGGCGGTACGGCGCTACGGCGACGTGCCGGTGTGCCTGGTCGGCATGGACATGGGCGGGCGGGCCGCCCTGCACGCGGCCGGGCACCCCGCGGTGGGCTCCGTGGTGGCGCTGGCCCCGTGGCTGCCGGGCGGCCCGGAGCCGGAGCCGGTCAAGCAGCTGATCGGGCGGCGGGTGCTGATCGTGCACGGGACGCAGGACGAGTCCACCGACCCGGACCTCTCCTACCGCTTCGCGGAGCGGGCCAAGAAGGTCAACCGCCAGGTGTGCAGGTTCGAGGTCCACTCGGACGGGCACGGGCTGCACCAGCACCGGGCCGAGGTCTTCGCGCTCACCACGGACTTCGTCCTGGGCTCGCTCCTGGACCAGCCCTACGCCCGGCCGGTCGCCGACGCGCTCGCGGCTCCGCCGCCCCTGGGACTCCGCATGCCCCTGGCCACGGGCTTCGGCCGCGCCCTGCGCCACCCCCCCGCGGGGTCTCGCCGCGCCTGAGGGGCCGCCCCTTGCGGTGGGGCTGGCACCCGCCCCGGGGGCGCGAGGAACTGCGCGACGAGCCCCCACCGGCAAGCAGGCGAGCGGCCACCGCAAGGGGCACCGCCCTGAACGGCCACCCCGCAGGGGATGTTCAGGCGATCCGGTCCAGCACGATGGGCCTGGGTTCGGAGGTCGGGGCATCAGCCACGACCGAGAAGGCCCCGGCCAAAGCCTCCTCCGCGTACGGGAACTTCCCCGGCGTGTCGGTATGGAGGGTCAGCAGCGGCGTGCCCTCCTGGACCAGGTCGCCGGGCCTGGCGTGCCATTCGACGCCCGCTCCCGCCTGGACCGCGTCCTCCTTGCGGGCGCGGCCCGCGCCGAGGCGCCAGGCGGCCACGCCGACCGCGTAGGCGTCCAGGGCCGTGAGCGTCCCCGTGGCGGGCGCCGCGATGACGTGCTGCTCGCGGGAGGTGGGCAGCGCGGCGTCCGGGTCCCCGCCCTGCGCCCTGATCATGCGGCGCCAGACGTCCATCGCCGAGCCGTCTGCCAGCGCCTTGGCGGGGTCGGCGTCCGGCAGGCCGGCAGCGGTGAGCATTTCGCGGGCCAGCGCGAGGGTGAGTTCGACGACATCGGCGGGGCCGCCGCCGGCCAGCACCTCGACGGACTCGCGGACTTCGAGCGCGTTGCCCGCCGTCAGGCCGAGCGGTACGGACATGTCGGTGAGCAGCGCGACGGTCCGTACACCGTGGTCGGTGCCGAGGCCCACCATCGTGGCGGCCAGCTCACGCGCGTCCTCCAGGGACTTCATGAAGGCCCCGGAGCCCACCTTCACGTCGAGCACGAGCGACCCGGTGCCCTCGGCGATCTTCTTGGACATGATGGACGAGGCGATCAGCGGGATCGCCTCGACCGTCCCGGTCACGTCGCGCAGCGCGTAGAGCTTCTTGTCGGCCGGCGCGAGGCCGTCGCCCGCCGCGCAGATGACCGCTCCGGTGTCGCCGAGCACGGCCATCATCTCGTCGTTGGACAGCGCCGCCCGCCAGCCGGGGACGGACTCCAGCTTGTCCAGCGTGCCGCCGGTGTGGCCGAGGCCGCGGCCCGACAGCTGCGGCACCGCCGCGCCGCACGCGGCGACCAGCGGGGCCAGCGGGAGGGTGATCTTGTCGCCGACGCCGCCGGTGGAGTGCTTGTCGGCGGTCGGCCGGCTGAGCGCCGAGAAGTCCATCCGCTCACCGGAGTCGATCATCGCGGCGGTCCAGCGGGCGATCTCGGCGCGGTCCATGCCGTTGAGCAGGATCGCCATGGCGAGCGCGGACATCTGCTCGTCGGCGACCTCGCCGCGGGTGTAGGCGTCGACCACCCAGTCGATCTGCTCGTCGCTGAGCCGGCCGCGGTCGCGCTTGGTACGGATGACGGAAATGACGTCCATGGTGCTCTGCTTCCTTGCAGTCTCTGGGGCTCGGACCGGTGCCGCGACGGCCTACCGGCCGAGGTCGTCCGCGCCGAAGGCGTCCGGCAGGATCTCGCTCATCGGGCGTACCCCGGCCGCGGTGTCGACCAGCAGCGCCGGGCCGCCGTTCTCCCACAGCAGCTGGCGGCAGCGCCCGCACGGCATCAGCGGGTCGCCGTGCCGGTCCACGCAGCTGAAGGCGGTCAGCCGGCCGCCGCCCGAGGCGTGCAGGGCGGAGACCAGGCCGCATTCGGCGCACAGCGCGACGCCGTAGGCCGCGTTCTCGACATTGCAGCCGACGACCGTACGCCCGTCGTCGACCAGGGCCGCGGCGCCGACCGGGAAGCCGGAGTAGGGCGCGTAGGCCCGCTCCATGATGTCCCGGGCGGCGGACCGCAGCGCTTCCCAGTCGACCTCGGCGCCGGGTGCGGGCCGCGTCATCCGCCCTGCCCCTTCCGGTAGGGCAGCCCGTCCGCCTTGGGCATCCGCAGCCGTTGCGCGGACAGGCCCATGACCAGCAGCGTGGCGACGTACGGCGAGGCCTGGACGACCTCGCCGGGGACGGTGTCGGTGGTGACGTACCAGACGGCCAGCAGCACCGCGAAGCCGATCGCGAAGCCGGCCGACAGGTACGCCTTGCGGACGTACTTCCAGATCGCCATCGCCAGCAGCAGCACGGCGAGCAGCAGGAGCAGCGCGTGCACCGAGTCGCTGCCGCTGCGCAGCTGGAGGCTGTCGGCGTAGCCGAACAGGCCCGCGCCCATGGCCAGTCCGCCGGGCCGCCAGTTGCCGAAGATCATCGCGGCGAGGCCGATGTAGCCGCGCCCGCTGGTCTGGCCTTCGAGGTAGAAGTGCGTGCCGATGGCGAGGAAGACGCCGCCGAGTCCGGCGAGGCCGCCGGAGACCGTCACGGCCACGTACTTGTACAGGTAGACGTTGACGCCGAGCGATTCCGCGGCCACCGGGTTCTCACCGCAGGAGCGCAGCCGCAGGCCGAAGGACGTACGCCACAGCACGAAGAAGGTGCCCACGAAGAGCGCCACGGCGAGCAGTGTCAGCGAGGAGATGTTGGTGACCAGGCCGCCGATGACGCCGGCCAGGTCGGAGATCAGGAACCAGTGGTGCTTCTCCAGCGTGGACAGCCAGTGCGAGAGGCCGGGCACGGTGAAGGACTTGATGTCCTCGATCGGTGGCGACTGCTTGGGGGTGCCGCCCTCGCTGGCCGCCTTGCCGACGTTGAAGATGCGCTTGGCGAGATACGCCGTGACGCCGGCGGCCAGGATGTTGATCGCCACACCGGCGATGATGTGGTCGACCCCGAAGGTGACGGTGACGACCGCGTGCAGCAGGCCGCCCGCCATACCGCCGAGGACACCGGCGAGCACGCCCATCCACGGGTTGAGGCTCCAGCCGGCCCAGGCGCCGAAGAAGGTGCCGAGGATCATCATGCCTTCGAGGCCGATGTTGACCACGCCGGCCCGCTCCGACCACAGGCCGCCGAGGCCGGCGAGCGCGATCGGTACGGCGCCGGTCAGCGCGCCGGCGATCTGGCCGGAGGAGGTGACGTCGTCGGCGCCCGCGATGGCGCGCACCGCGGAGATCACTATCAGCGCGGCGGCCACGATCAGCAGGACCACCGGGACGGAGAGCCGGTGCCTGCCGCCCTTGCCGCCGCCGGTCCGGGGTGCGGCAGGCGGCGGGGTCTGAGTAGCGGTGGCAGTCACGCCGACACCTCCTGCTTGTCGTCGGAGCCGGCCGCGGCGAGTTCCGCTCCGACCTGGCGCTGCTGCCGTGCGAGGCCGTAGCGGCGTACGAGTTCGTAGGCGATGACGACCGCGAGCACGATGGCGCCCTGGATCACACCGACGATCTCCTTGTCGTACCCCTCGAACTCCAGGCCGTTGGAGGCGCGTTCGAGGAAGGCCCACAGCAGCGCGCCGATCGCGATGCCGATGGGGTTGTTGCGGCCGAGCAGCGCGACCGCGATACCGGTGAAGCCGATACCGGCCGGGAAGTCGGTGCTGAACTGGTAGGACTGGTTGAGCAGCGTCGACATGCCGACCAGGCCGGCCATCGCGCCGGAGATCAGCATGCTGACCACCACCATCTTCTTCACGCTGACCCCGCTGGCCTGCGCCGCGGACTCCGAGCGGCCGACCGAGCGCAGGTCGAAGCCGAAGCGGGTGCGGGACAGCACGAACCAGTACAGGACACCGGCCAGGCCCGCGAAGACGATGAAGCCGACCACCGGGTCGGTGGCGGTGGTGAAGTTGAACAGGTGGCTGCTGGACGGGATCGGCTTGGTGGTGATGGTGTTGGCCAGTTTGTCGGTCACACCGAGTCTGCCGTCCTGCAGGAAGTACCCGATGACGATGCCCGCGATCGAATTGAGCATGATCGTCGAGATGACCTCGCTGACCCCGCGGGTCACCTTGAGCACACCGGCGATCGCCGCCCACGCGGCGCCCACCACCATCGCGGTGAGGATGATGATCGGGATCTGGATGAAGCCGGGGATCGACATCGAGCCGCCGACGGCGGCGGCGAAGAAGGCGGCGAGCCGGTACTGCCCGTCGACACCGATGTTGAACAGGTTCATCCGGAAGCCGATGGCCACCGCGAGACCCGAGAGGTAGTACGGGGTCGCCTTGTTGAGGATATAGACCTGGCTGTCGGACTTGCTGCCGTAGGTCAGCATCACGTGGAAGGCGTGGAAGGGCTCCTTGCCGCTGGCCAGCAGCACCAGGCCGGTGACGATCAGCGCGCCCAGCACGGAGAGCACCGGGGCGGCGAGGCCGAGCAGCACCCGGTCCTTGTCGAACTTCTTCATCGGTCCTCTCCCCCGGACGTGTCGTCTCCGGACGGCCCTGTGCCGCCAGGCGCCTCCGGCTCGTGTTCGAGGTGGCCCGCGGCCGCTCCGGTCATGGCCGAACCCAGCTCCTCCGGGGTGATGGTGGCGGGGTCGGCGTCCGCGACCAGCCGGCCGCGGTACATCACCCGCAGCGTGTCGGACAGGCCGATCAGCTCGTCGAGGTCGGCGGAGATCAGCAGCACCGCCAGGCCCTCCCGGCGGGCGGCCCTGATCTGGTCCCAGATCTGCGCCTGCGCGCCGACGTCCACGCCCCGGGTGGGGTGCGCGGCGATCAGCAGCTTCGGCAGGTGGCTCATCTCACGGCCGACGATCAGCTTCTGCTGGTTGCCGCCGGACAGCGACGCGGCGGTCACCTCGATACCGGGTGTACGGACGTCGTAGTCCTTGACGATCCGCTCGGTGTCGCGGCGGGCGGCGCCCGGGTCGATCAGGAAGCCGCGGCTGTTGGGGCGCTCGGTGACGTGGCCGAGGATGCGGTTCTCCCACAGCGGCGCTTCGAGCAGCAGCCCGTGCCGGTGCCGGTCCTCGGGGATGTAGCCGATGCCGTCCTCGCGGCGGGAGCGGGTGGGGGCCCGGGAGATGTTCCGGCCGTCCAGGGTCAGCACGCCGGAGTTCAGGGCGCGCATGCCCATGACGGCCTCGACCAGTTCGGCCTGCCCGTTGCCCTCGACGCCCGCGATGCCGAGGACCTCGCCCTTGTGGATGGTGAAGCCGATGTCGTCCAGCACGGTCCGCTCGACGCCGTCGGAGTCGGTCTCGAACAGCCGCAGGCCCTCCACGGTGAGCATCGGCTCGGTCGTGACGGTGGACTCGCGGGTCTCGGGCGAGGGGAGTTCGCTGCCGACCATCAGCTCGGCGAGCTGCTTGGCTGTGGTCGTGCGCGGGTCGGCCTCGCCGACCGTGGTGCCGCGCCTGATGACGGTGATCTCGTCGGCGACCGACAGCACCTCGCCGAGCTTGTGCGAGATGAAGATGACGGTCAGGCCCTCGGACTTCAGGCCGCGCAGGTTCTCGAAGAGCGCGTCGACCTCCTGCGGCACCAGGACCGCGGTCGGCTCGTCCAGGATCAGGATGCGGGCGCCGCGGTAGAGGACCTTGAGGATCTCCACCCGCTGGCGGTCGGCGACGCCCAGATCCTCGACGAGCGCGTCGGGCCGTACGCCGAGCTGGTAGGAGTCGGAGATCTCCTTGATACGGGCGCGGGCGCGTCCGCCGATGCCGTACGCCTTCTCGCTGCCGAGGACGACGTTCTCCAGCACGGTGAGGTTGTCGGCGAGCATGAAGTGCTGGTGCACCATGCCGATGCCGCGGGCGATGGCGTCGCCCGGGTCGCCGAAGACGACCTGTTCGCCGTGGATCGCGATGGTGCCCTCGTCCGGCTTCTGCATGCCGTAGAGGATCTTCATCAGGGTGGACTTGCCGGCGCCGTTCTCGCCCACGAGGGCGTGCACGGTGCCGCTGCGCACGGTGATGTCGATGTCGTGGTTGGCGACGACACCGGGGAACCGCTTGGTGATGCCGCGCAGCTCGACGGCGGGTGGACTCGTGGACGCGTTGATGGCGCACTCTCCTCGGGGGAAAGGCTCGGGGCGGTGGTGGTGAAGGTATCGCGGGAAAGAGACGCTACGCGCGTAGCGTCGGCTTTTCACAGCACGGAATCGTCACGACCCGGACGGAAGCGGGGCGGGGACCGGGAAGGGTCCGGGGCCGGACCGGGACAGGCCGGGACCAAACCGGCCCGGACCGCGACCGAGGCCCGGCGGGGGCTGCCGCAGCATCCCCGCCGGGCCTCGCAGGCCGTACCGGCTCACCCGCAGTGGAACACGTGGCTCACGTGCTTCACGGGGTGGAGCTCACCTTGACCTGACCCGAGACGATCTTCTGCTTGGCCGCGTCGATCTGCGACTGGATGTCGGCGATGAAGCCGCCGGAGGTCGCGAGCGACACACCGTTGTTGGCGAGGTCGTAGGAGTTGGTGCCGACCTTCGGCTTGTTGTCCTTCTTCACCGAGTTGATCAGGTCGTAGACCGCCACGTCGACGTTCTTGATCGCCGAGGTGAGGATGCTGTTCTTGTACTTCGCCAGCGCCGTGTCGGTGTACTGGTCGGAGTCCACGCCGATCGCCCAGGCACCGGACTTGCCGGCCACCTTCTGGATCGAGCCGTCACCGGACAGGCCGGCGGCGGTGTAGATCACGTCGACGCCCTTGTCCAGCATGCCCTGGGCCTTGGCGGCGGCCGACGTCGCGTCGTTGAAGCCGCGCGGGTCGGTCTTGTACAGGTACTCGCGGGTCAGCTGGACGCTGGGCTTGGTGTCCTTGACGCCCTGCGCGAAGCCGGCGTCGAAGGTGCCGATCAGGGTGTTCTGCACACCGCCGATGAAGCCGACCTTGCCGGTCTTGGACTTGAGCGCGGCGGCCACACCGGCCAGGTACGAGCTCTGCTCGGTGGCGAAGACCATGCTGTCCACGTTCGGCGCGTCGACGACCGAGTCGACCAGGCCGAACGTCACGTTCGGGTACTTCTTGGCGACCGTCGTGACGGCCGTACCGTAGGTGTAGCCGACCGCGACAACGGGGTTGTAGCCGGCCGCGGCGAGCGAGTCGAGCCGCTCCACGCGGTCCGACTCGGTCTCGCCGTTGGCGGCGGTCAGCTCCTTCGAGTCCAGCTTCAGCTCGCCGTCGGCCTTGTCCAGGCCGCGGGCCGCGGAGTCGTTGAAGGAGTGGTCGCCACGGCCGCCGACGTCGTAGGCCATGCCCACGCCCTTGGTCTTGCCGCCGCCACCGGACGAGCTGCTGCTGGAGCCGCTGCCGCCCGTCGAGCCGCTGTCCGACGTGGTGCTGCTGCCGCACGCGGTCGCGGTCAGTGCGAGAGCCGCGGAGACCACACCCGCGGCAGCGATCTTGGATACCCGGCGCAAGAGGGTCCCCTTCGGTTCGAAGCGCCCCGTCCGGCGCTGGCTAAGCGGGAGCTTAACGCGCGTAGATGTCAGGTAAAGACCGTATGAAGGCCTGTTATCGGATCGACGCATTTCCGCCAGGTGAAGCTCCCGTAGCCATGGCCTCACCCGGTGTCAGACCAGCAGCGCAACCCCGGTGAACAGCTCCACACCGACCGTGATCGCGCCCTCGTCGGCGTCGAAGTCACCCTGGTGCAGATCACGCTTGACGGTGTCCCCCACCGGCCGCACCCCGAGCCGGGCGAGCGCGCCGGGCACCTGCTCCAGATACCAGGAGAAGTCCTCGCCGCCGAGGCTCTGCTCGGTGTCCTCCACCGCGTGCAGGCCGTGCCGCGCGGTCATCGCGTCCCGCAGCAGCTCGGTCGACACCGCCTCGTTCACCACCGGCGGCACCCCGCGCTGGTACGTGATCTCGCACTTGGCCCGGTACATCGCGGCGACCTGGTCGATCACCTCGTGCACCAGGTCGGGTGCCTCGTGCCAGGCGGTCAGCTCCAGGCAGCGGACGGTGCCCTCCAGCTCGGCGTGCTGCGGGATGACGTTCGCCGCGTGGCCGGCCTCGATACGGCCCCACACCACGCTCAGGCCCGAGCGCGGGTCGGCGCGGCGGGTCAGTACGACCGGCAGCTCGGTGGCCAGCTTGGCGGCGGCCATCACCAGGTCGGTGGTCAGATGCGGCCGGGCGCTGTGCCCGCCGGGGCCGTCCAGGGTGAGCAGCAGCTTGTCGGCCGCCGAGGTGATCGGGCCCTGCCGCAGGCCGATCCTGCCGACCTCGACCTTGGGGTCGCAGTGGACGGCGAAGATACGTTCCACCCCGTCGAGCACGCCGGCCTTCACCGCGTCGAGCGCGCCGCCGGGCATGACCTCCTCGGCCGCCTGGAAGACCAGCCGCACCGGACGCGGCAGCCGGCCCTGCGCCGCGAGGTCCGCCAGCACCAGGCCCGCGCCGAGCACGACGGTGGCGTGCACGTCGTGCCCGCAGGCGTGCGCCCGGCCCTCGAAGGTCGAGCGGTATTCCACGTTCTTGGTGTCCGGCACCGGAAGAGCGTCGATGTCGGCGCGCAGCGCCAGCCGCCCCCGGGTCGGGTCGTCGGGCCCGATGTCGCAGACCAGGCCGGTGCCGCCGGGCAGCACGACCGGGTTCAGCCCGGCCAGTTCGAGCCTGGCCTTGATCTTTCCGGTCGTCCTGAACTCCTGCCGGCTCAGCTCCGGGTGCCGGTGCAGGTCACGTCGGAAGGCGATGAGCTCATGGCGCAGTGTTTCGGACAGCGCACCGGACGGCGCTGCGGGTGAGTCGTTCACCCCAGTCAGGGTAGGCCCCATGACCGGCTCCTCTGGGCTGATCGGACAAAATTAAGTGCAGTAGGAGGAGAAGAAGTCGCCCGATCAGCGCATACCCGGTCATCCTCTGGGGTATGCCCACCCTTTTGGGGTTCGGACACGAACACACCCATACTCGCTCAACGAGCACCCGCCCGCGAGGCAACGCGCACTGATGCGCCCGGCGCTTCCGTGACGGCTGGTGACAACCTACGGCACTCATGTGACGACGACGTGAAGCCCCAGGCAGGACGCTGTCGCTGGGCTGGCGGTCAAGCTGCGCACCTACGCGGAGGCCGGCATCGCGCACTGCTGGTGCGTCGAGGACGAGGACGGCACCGCCGCCGTCTACGTCTACGTCTACGGGCTGGACCGGCCGACCGGGGCGTACGCGCCCGCGGGCGTCTTCCGGCACGGCCTCAAGCGCCCGGTCCCCTTCCACATCTCCCTCGGCCTCGACGCGCTGACGCCCTAGGGGCCGAGGAGGCGGGCGTAGAGGTCGAGGAGGGGGGTGGATTCGGTCTGCCAGGACCAGGTGCGGAGGATGTCGACGCGGTCGTAGGCCTTGCGGTAGCGGCGCGGGTTGGTCAGGACCGCGCCGACCGCGCGGACGAAATCGGCGGTGTCGGCGGCGCGGAAGACCTCGCCGTTGCCCAGTTCCAGGGTCGCCGCGGCCATCGCGCGGACATCGCTGACCACCACGGGCAGCCGTGCGTGGGCGTACTCGAAGTAGCGGGTGGCCAGCACCGACTGGTGGTGCGGGAGCTTGTGCACCGGCAGGACGCCGATGTCGGCCGATGCCAGGAACGCCGGGATCTCCGCGACCGGCACGTACGGCAGCACGTGCAGCCGCCCGTCGACGCCGAGCTGGGCGGCGCGTTCGCGCAGGGCGGCCAGGTCGGGGTGGTCCGGGTCGGGGACGACGAAGGCGGCGTGCAGGTCGTAGAGCTTGGGCAGCGCCTCGATGACGGTGGCCGGTCCGCGGTCGGGTGTGACGGGTCCCGCGTGGACCAGCAGCGGTACGTCGGGACCCAGGCGGCAGCGGTCCCGTACGCCGTGCGGGTGCCGGGCCGTGGTCGCGGCCAGCGGCGGGGCGTTGCGTACGACCGCGGGGGTCGCCGACAGCCGGTGCCTGGCCCGCAGCTCGCGGGCCAGGCCCTCGCCGACCGTGACGACGCCGTCCGCCTCGCGGGCGAAGGACCGCTCGTGCGCGTCACCCGCGACGGTGGCCCGGCGGGACGGGCCCGGGGTGCGCGGCGGTACGTCCCACACCACCTCGATCCGGTGGCCGGCGCCTTCCGCGCGCAGCGCCGCCCTGATCGCGACGCCCAGCGCCCGGTGGCCCAGCGCGTGGATCAGATGCGGGCGCACCTCGTCGAGCACCGGGCCGTACGCGACCTCCTCGTCGAGCAGGCCGGGGTCGAGGCGGCGCCAGGCCCGGCGGCCGAGCAGCAGCCGGGTGACGTCCGTCATCAGGTTGTCGAGCCGCGCGTCGGGGCTGCGCCGGCGGCGTACGGCGGCCTGGTACTGCGCGGCCCGCACCCGGGTCCAGCCGGCCCGTAGCCCGTAGCGCAGCCGGGCCAGCGCGTGGCCGCATCTGGCCAGCGCCAGCAGCGGCAAGGGTCGGTGCACCAGGTTGAGTTCGGCCGACCGGGTCACCAGCAGCGCGTGGGCGGCGGCGAGTCGGACCGTCCGGTGGTCGTGCGCGCCGGCGCTGCGGTACGCGAACGGCCAGCGCAGTCCCGGGCGCGGGCGCCGCACCCGGTGGTTGCCCAGGACGCCCTGGACGACGACCCGCCGTACGTCGATGCCGCGCGGCGCCACGGTGGCGGGCGCCTGGCCCACCAGGGTCACGCGGTAGCCCGCGGTGCGTGCGGCTGCCGCGACTCTCAGTGCCCGGGAGTCGCCGTCGACACCACCGCCGGTGACGACGGCGATGCACGCGTCGCGTGCGGCTCGCGCCGCAGGAGCGGAGGGTTCCGGGTCCGAGGGGTGTGCGGGGGTCGGCCCGCGTAAAGATCCCGCCATTCCCATATGTGACACCACGGAGATGATCATCGGGTTACGTCAGGTTGGACGCGAGGCGAACGAGCCCCTGCGGGGTGGCTGTCGGACTTCACACCTGCTGCCCGGTGGGGGCTTGTCGCGCGGTTCCCCGCGTCCCTGGGCGGGTGCCGCTTTCTGTGGCGTTCACAGTGCCGCCGCGCTGTGGCCGGTCGCGCGGGTCCCCGCGCCCCCGCGGGGCGCCCCTGCCTGCGGGGCGGCGTTCCTCTGCCGGAGACGGCACGTCACGTCGTGCGGGTGGCCGCCGGAGGCAGGTTGTGGAGGTTGCGGGCCGAGTGGGTGATACCCGCGAGGAACGTGTGGGCCCGGGGGGCCGCCCCCGACGTGAGCCAGGCCGGGTCGATGTCGACGACCTCGATGTCCACCCCCGTGCCGTCCAGCACGAGCGGCAGCGTATGGACGACCGTCGAGGGGAACGACAGCACCTTCCGCCCGGTCGGCCCGCGCCGGGCGACGAGTTCGAGCGGCAGGTCGGGCCGGACGATCTCCAGGCCAGTCTCGGCGGCGAGCAGGCGCAGCTTGTCCGGCGCCTCCTTGCGGTGCGCGAAATACCGCTTCGCCCCGTGCCGCCGGGCCAGTTCCGCGACCACCGCCAGGTAGTGGCCGGGATCGACGACCCCGGTCTCGACCAGCGACGTCCCGATCAGGTCCGTGCCGCCGAGCACGCTCGGCGGCCCGAAGCGCTCCCGGGTCCACGCGAAGCGGTTGGCACCGAGCGGCATCCCGGCCGGCGGCGTCGCGGGCATCGCGCTGAAGAGTTGGACGTGCCGCCGCCCGCCGGGAGTCAGCCGGCGCCTGGCGGCGGACGCGAAGACCCCGAAGGCCGCGTCCACCGGGGAGCGCCGCCGCCCGCTGCGGTGCCACCGCACCAACCGCCCGCCGCGGCACAGGATTTCGGTGAACTCCATGGTGGCGGTGCCGTCGTCCACCACCGTCAGCTCCCTGGCCCGGCACAGCGGCAGCAGCACCTGCACCAGCCGCGAGAACGGGTCGCCGATGACCAGCCGCCTGACCCGCAGCAGCAGCGGGGCGAGCGCGAGCGCCGTACGCAGCAGGCCGCCCCGGCCGCCGCGGGCCTCGTACCAGCGGACGACCGCGCCCTCGTCGCGGGCGAGTTCGGCCATCCGCCGCAGTTGGCCGCGGCTGGTCGGGTCGGCGGGCGAGAGCACCACGACGGTCAGCGGCGCGGCGGACTCCCGTACGGGCGGGCCGTGGTGGGCGCGGCCGTCGCGGGCGGCGAGGACCGGGCGGTGCAGGTGCGCCCACTCCAGGACGTTGAGCAGTTGAACGGGTGACTCGACCAGCGCTACGGCCCCGTTGCCCGGGTCGGGCGCCGGGAGGGTGCCGGAGGCGGGGGTGTCGGCCATCGACTCGTCCTTGTCATCGCTTGGTGCGGTCCTGGTGGTCCGTGCGGCCTCCGCCGCCGCCGTGCCGGGGTCAGACCGACGCGGGCTCCGCGCCGGCCTCGGCCTGCGCCTCGGCGATCACGCCGGCGACCCGGCGGAGCTTCTTCATCGGGCCCAGCTCGCCGTCGTAGACCTTCTTGACGCCGTCGCCGAGGGAGGCCTCGATGATGCGGATGTCGCGGACCAGCCGCTCCAGGCCCTGCGACTCGACGGACGCGGCCTGGTCGGAGCCCCACATGGCGCGGTCGAGGGTGATGTGCCGCTCGACGAAGACCGCGCCGAGCGCGACGGCGGCCAGCGTGGTCTGGAGGCCGACCTCGTGGCCGCTGTAGCCGACGGGCACGTTCGGGTACTCGTTCTGCAGGGTGTTGATCATCCGCAGGTTCAGCTCCTCGTGCTTGGCCGGGTACGTCGACGTGGCGTGGCAGAGCACGATGCTGGCGCTGCCCAGCACCTCCACTGCGTGCCGTATCTGCCGGGGCGTGGACATGCCGGTGGACAGGATCACCGTGCGGCCGGTGGCACGCAGCGCGCGCAGCAGGTCGTCGTCGGTCAGGCAGGCGGACGCCACCTTGTGCGCGGGCACGTCGAACTCCTCCAGGAAGGCGACGGACTCCACGTCCCACGGCGACGCGAACCAGTCGATGCCGCGCTTGCGGCAGTACGCGTCGATCGAGCGGTAGCCGGCCTCGTCGAACTCGACCCGGTGCCGGTAGTCGATGTACGTCATACGGCCCCACGGGGTGTCCCGCTCGATCTCCCACTGGTCGCGCGGGGTGCAGATCTCCGGGGTGCGCTTCTGGAACTTGACCGCGTCGCAGCCCGCGGCGACGGCCGCGTCGATCAGGGCGAACGCGTTCTCCAGGTCGCCGTTGTGGTTGATGCCGATCTCGCCGGTGATGTACACGGGCTGGCCGTTGCCGATGTGGCGGGAGCCGACCGGGCGGAGGTTGGAGGGCAGGGAGGCGAGAGGAGAGGTCACGGGAGGTTCCTTACGGTGTTCGGGACTGACGGGGGGGAGGTGGCCGGGTCAGCGGGCCAGAGTGGGGCCGAGCAGCCACGCGGCGATCTCGCGGATCGCTCCGTGGCCGCCGTCGGCCGTGGTGATCGCGCGGGCCGCGGCCCGTACGACGTCGTGGGCCCCGGCGACGGCGACGGGCCAGCCGACCAGGCCGAAGCACGGCAGGTCGTTGACGTCGTTGCCGGCGTAGAGCACCCGCTCGGGCGCGATGCCGTTCTCCTCGCACCACTGCTTGAGCGCGAGGTCCTTGCGGTCGATGCCGTGCAGTACGGGGACGTCGAGCTTGCGCGCCCGTGCGGCGACGACCGGGTTGGTCTCGGTGGACAGGATGAGGACGGGAAGTCCCGCACGGCGCATGGCCGCGATCCCGAGCCCGTCACCGCGGTGCACGGTGACGGCCTCATGTCCGTCCGCGTCGATCAGCACCCGGTCGTCGGTCTGGGTGCCGTCGAAGTCCAGTACGACCGCGTCGACGTCGTCGCCGGTCGGGGTGGCCGCCGCCGGGTCGAGCAGCGGGGCCAGGGCGCGGGCGCGCTGGAGGTCGGCGGGCTCGTCTATCTCCAGCACCTTCGCGGAGTCGGCGCGGACCAGCGCGGTACGCCCGAAGAAGCGGTGGCCCGCGGCCCGGAAGCCGGCCGCGCGCATGGCGTAGGCGGCGCCGGTCTCCAGCAGGTCCTGCGGCCGGTCCTGGCGGCGCGGGCGGGTGGCCTTGTCGTGGTTTACCCCGTAGGCGGAGTCGCCCCCGGCGGGGTCCCCCGCCGGGTCGCGCCATATGAAGCCGTGGAAAGGGGCGACGGTGTGGGCGGTGTCGGCGCCGCCCTCGACGACCGCGGCCACGACGCCGTCGATCTCCTCACGGGTGATGAAGGGGCTGGTGCACTGCACCAGCAGCACCACGTCGGGGGCGGCGCCCGTCCTCGCCTCGTGCGCGTCCATCGCGTGCAGGACCGCGGCCTCGCTGGTCGCGGTGTCGCCCGCGATGGCCGGCGGCCGCAGGACGACCTCGGCGCCGGCCGTCCTGGCGACCTCGGCGATCGACGGGTCGTCGGTGGACACGGCGACGGCCGTGACCCGCCTGGCCCGCAGGCACGCGAGCACCGCCCGCGCGACCAGGGGCACGCCGCCGACCGGGGCGAGGTTCTTGCCCGGCACGCCCTTCGAGCCGCCGCGGGCGGGGATGACGGCCAGCACGGTGTGGCCTCCGGCCCGGGTGGTGGGGTCCGCCGGCGGGCGGGACGTCTCGCTCATCAGGTGGCTCCTGTCATCACTCGCGGCTCCGCCACGAACGGGTTGCCCCCTCCGGGGGCGCGATGTCCTTCGGCTCCCCCGCGTCGGGGGGTGCCCCGTAGGGGCGCGGGGAACTGCGCGACCGGCCGTCGACAAACTGCACGTCGCCACCGGCCGAAAGGGGGCTGTCGCTGTCGCATCCGGACCACCGGCCGGTGGTGGGCTGCTCGCGCAGTTCCGCCCCCAGAACTTCGCCTGGGGGTATCCCCAGCGCCCCCGGGGGGCACCCCGGTGCCGGAGGGGGGCCGCACAGCCGCCGTGCCCGGCGGAAGCGCAGCCGCCGACGCGGCGGCAGCCCCATGGCCACGCCGGCGCGAGCGTCATAGCTGGCCCCAGCGGCGGATCGTGGGGGCCACCCGCTGGACGCCCTGGCGGTACGCGGTGCGGGCGGAGTTGCGGACGAATTCGCGGACCGCCTGGCGGACCGGGCCGGCCTCGCGCGGGGTGAAGCCGTCGATCGGCTCGCCCTTGGGGGTGAGGCCGTGGCGGGCCAGGATGCCGGGGAGGTAGCCCGGCGCGGTGCGCAGCGTGTAGTAGGGGGACAGCGCAGGAAGCTCCGGCAGGTCGAGCAGCGCGCGCACCCGGCCGCGCAGGGCGGCGTAGGGGGCACTGCTCGCGACACCGTGCTCCGCGGTCCACTCCTGCGAGACCCGCGGCAAGCGCCCGTCGTCCAGCTCGTCCCACGAGGCGTAGCAGCCCGATCCCAGGAAGTGGTGGTTGCCCAGGGACTCGCGGATGCCGAGGTCGGTGAGGACCACCGTCGGGATGCCGCGGTGCAGCGATTCGAGCGCGGCGGTGGAGCTGACCGTCACCAGCAGGTCGGTGCGGTCCAGGACCTCGGCCATGTTGCCGTAGACCAGCCGCAGGCTGGCCGGCGGGTCGAGGGCGGCGACCAGCTTCTGGTAGGGCTGCTCCTCGATGTGGGTGGTGTGCTCGCCCGGCTTGCTGCGCAGCTTGACCAGCACCTCGCGCGACGGGTGCAGCCGGGCGTGCTCGACGGCGCGGCGCAGCAGGTGCAGCCGGTCGGCGCGGCTGTCGGGCACGGAGGGCTGCACGGCGAAGGTGACGGTGAAGGGCCGGCTGTCGTCGGCCCGGTAGGGGTCGCCGCCGAGGAAGGGCAGCGCGGTCTCGACGATGGCGCCCGCGGGGTGGCCGACCCCGTCGTAGACGTCCCTGAACCGCCGGGCGTCGTCCGCGCTGTTGGCCAGGACGACATCCGCTCCGGCGCGCAGCAGCAGCCCGTCGGCGAGCTTCTCGTAGACCACGCCGACGTATCCGGTGACGACGACCGGGCGGCGGGCGCGGCCTTCCCATGCGCGGGACAAGCCGTGCAGCAGGGCCTGGACGGTGCCGCCGACGCAGGAGAGGACGAGTACGTCGCAGGTGCCGGCGTGGGTCCGCGCCAGGATCTCGGCCGCGGTCGACTCGGCCATCGAGTCGGCGGGGATGCCGAGTTCGGCGAGCTGCCGCGGGGTGGGGGTGGCCCGGCCGCGGAGCAGCCGTGCGTCGAGGCGGGCGTCGGGGTCGATGCGGCGCGCGGTCAGCGCGCCCCATTTCCACCGGGTGTCCGAGTCGGCGATCACGGTGATCCGCAGGGGGCCTGGCGTACGTTCTGGCACACGCCGACAGTAGGAAGCAGGCGGGTGGAATGCGCTAATCGCAGGCCAACAAAGGGTAAACAGAATGCCGCTACTTCGCGAGTACGCCCGCGCATTGACGGCATCACCTTCCGGCCATTCGCCGTTTACCCAAACGTTCCCCGCCCGCCCGTCAGGCCGCCGGATGAGACCTTAGGATTCGGCAGGTGGTCAAGCTCTCCGTCATCGTGACATTTTTCAACGTGCAGCAATTCGTTCCCGACGCGCTACGCAGTCTTGAGGCCAACGCCCGTTCCGATTTCGAGTTCCTGCTCATGGACGACGGGTCGACGGATCAGACGCCCCGCCTGCTGGAGGAGGGAGCGCGCTCGCTGCCGGGCGCCCGCGTGGTGCGGCGGGACCACGCGGGGGTCTCCGCCCTGCGCAACGCGGGCATCGGCGCGGCCAGGGGCGACTACCTCACCTTCATGGACGGCGACGACTGGATGGCCCCGGGCTATCTTCCGCAGCTGGCCGGGGCGATGGACGAGCTGGACGTCGACTTCCTGCGCACCGACCACGTCAGATGCACCGGTACCGCCCGCGAGATCGTGCGGGTGCCGCACGGCCGCCGCAATGTCGTACTCGATCCGCGCGCGTGCATCCTGCCGGCCGACCGGCCCTCGCTCGTGGACTATCCCAATCTCCCCTTCGGCGCGTACCACCGGCGCACGGTCGACCGGGGCCTGCTGCGTATGCCGGAGGAACTGCGCACGGCCGAGGACCGGTTGTGGGCCTGGCGCATGCACCTGGAGGCCGAGTCGGTCGCCGTGGTGGGCCTGCTGGGCATGCACTACCGCCGCAGCGTGTCGACGTCGCTGACCGCGATCGGCGACGAGCGGCAGCTGGACTTCATCCGCTCCTGCGAACTCGCCTTCGACCTGCTGGCCAAGGACCCGGAGGGCGACCGCTTCCTCCCGAAGGCGGTACGCCAGTTCTGCGCGCTCACCGTCTTCCACCTGGACCAGATCGACCGCTTGGAGCCGGCGATGGCCCGGCGCCTGAAGTCCTCCTGCGCGGCGGCGCTCGGCCGGCTGCCCCGGGATGTGCTGAACACCGTGCTCGACTCGATGGACATCGAACGGAGCACGAAGATACGGCGGCTGCGCTGGCGGCTGCCGGCCAGGCCCGACGACACCGACACCCGCGACAGCAACGGATCGGCGGTCGTGTGATGCCCACCACCCAGCTCTTCCTCGCGTCCACCCTGTACGGCGCCGCCACGCTGGCCGCCGCGATGGACGCCGGCACCATACCCGCGGCCGGCCGCCGCGTCCTGGTGGTCAGCAACAACGCCTCGGTGCCCGAGACCCAGCCGGGCCCGGACCTGGCGCCGGGCTTCGGGGCGCTGCGCGGCCGTTTCGACCGGCTCGTGTCCTGGAACGGGCTGATCCACCCGCAGCACCCCGGCGGCTGGCTGCCGCGTACCAACGAGATCCCCATGTGGGAGCGGCACGTGCGGCTGCTCTGGCAGCTCGGTGACGACGACGTCGAGCTGATCGTGGAGTCGATCCAGGTCGCCCCCGCGCTGTCCCTCGCGCAGGTCTTCCTGGGCGCCCCGATCACGGTCTACGCCGACGGCCTGATGTCGTACGGCCCGACCCGCAACAAGCTCGGACTGCTGGTGGACACCAGGATCGACAGGCTGCTGCACCTGGACCTGGTACCCGGTCTCGAACCGCTGCTGCTCACCGAGTCCGGGGTGCCCTCGCAGGTGGTGCCGAGCGCCGAATTCACCAAGGTGCTGGCCGAGGTCGCCGAGGCGGCCGGTGACGCGGTCGGCCGCGACCTCGCCGCCGTCCCGCGGGACTGCGCCCTGCTGCTCGGCCAGTACCTGTCGGCGCTCGGCATCCTCAGCACCGAGGAGGAGGAGCGGCTGCACCTGTCGATGGTGCGCGGCGCCGTCGCGCTCGGGCACCGCAGGATCGTCTTCAAGCCGCACCCGACCGCCCCCGCGCACTGGACGGAACCACTCAGGGACGAAGCCGCCAGGCTGGGAGCCGAGTTGACCGTGCTGGACTCCCCGGTGCCGGCCGAGGTGGTCTACCAGAGGGCGCGTCCGGCGCTGGTGGCCGGCTGCTTCTCCACCGCGCTGCTCACCGCGTCCGTGCTGTACGGCATCCCGGTGGCGCGGGCCGGCACCCGGCTGCTGCTCGACCGCCTGGCGCCGTACCAGAACAGCAACCGGGTGCCGGTCACGATCGTGCACGCGCTGCTGCCCGACCTGGCCGACGCCGAAGCGGTACGCGCCTGGTCCCCGCCGTCGCCCGAGCGGGTGGCGGCCGAACTCACGCCGCTGCTGCGGGCCGTGGGCTACTGCATGCAGCCCCAGGCGCACCCGGGCCTGCGGGACGAGGCCGCCGCCTGGCTCGCCGCGAACCTGACCGCCGACACCTGGCCGTACTTCAAGCGGCGCCGGCTGACCTCGCTGGGGCTGCCGGGCGCGGTGCCTGCCCGGCTGGCGTTCGTGCCGCGCAACCGCACCGTCCGCCGGGTGGCCCGGCGGGCCCGGGCGCTGAAGAAGGCCACACTCGGCTGAGCGGGCCGTGGCGCGGATCGGGGGGGGGGGGGGGGGGGGGGGGGGGGGGCGCCCCCCCCCCCCCCCCCCCCCGCCCCCCCCCCCCCGCCCCCCCG
>NZ_JAJSYW010000096.1:0-25466 GCF_036815005.1 Streptomyces sp. IBSBF 2435
CCCCCCGCCCGCTCGGCACCGCCCAGGCGTACGTCCTCGGCGCCCCCGACCCCGGCCACATCGGCACGCTCCTGGCGCGGCCGACGTCGCCGGCTGGCAAGCGCTCCTGGCGGCGGAGCCGCGCGCTACCGGCTCAGCCACGTACCGAACTCGCCGACCAGGCCGGCGTAGAAGGTGTCATCCGGGACGGCCCCGGGATTCTTGCCGGCCTCGTAGAAGCCGACGTGGGAGAAGCTGGCGGCGGTCGTGGCGTTGAGGTTCTTGTAGAAGGCGAGTTTTCCGTGCCCGAAGCCGACGAACAGCCAGAACACCCGTGCGTCGGCGGTGCTTTGCAGCAGGGAGCGGAACTCCGGCTTGTCCCAGGGCTCGTCCGTGACCTGAACGATGACGAAGGCGGGATCGACGGCACCGACGTCCCGGTAGTGGTTGACCGCGGCGCGCATAGACGCGGCGACATTGCCCCAGCCCCACGCGACCTGCGTGTGCAGCTGGGCGATCCGGCCCCGGTAGTTGTCGAGACGGATCTCCTCCATGAGCGGTTCGTTCCCGCTGGAGAAGATCACCGGCACACTGCCGTCGTCATCGAGGGTCACTGACAGGGCCAGCACCCGTTCGGCGAACGCCTGTACGACGAACGACGCGTACAGCTGCTCCATGGACCAGTCGTGGTCGAGGATGAGGTACACCGCCGCGCGCCGGTCGGTCGCTCCGGTGTGCGCGAGCGCCTGGCTTGCCTGCTGCGAAGTGGCCACCAGCGCCGGGGCCTGCGCTTCGAGCGCGGGCAGCGGAAGCCGGTCTTCGGCCGAGGAGTTCGACGCGGCCGGGGACGTTCTCGGGGTGGGCAGTCGAGGCGGCGACGCCGGCGGCTCAGGATCCACGTCGACGCCGTAGTCGGTGGCGAGACCGGCCAGGCCGGACGCGTATCCCTGGCCCACGGCCCGCACCTTCCACCCCCCTTCGCGGCGGTAGATCTCCGCGAGTACGACGACGGTCTCCCCCGCCGTGAAGTCCGGTGGCGCGAAGGTCAGTCCGGTGTCGTTCCCCTGGCTCGCGGTGAGCACCGGCGCGGTGGTGAACACGTCCCCCGGACGGGACGGATCGACGCTGGCGACGATCACCACGGTGCCGACGCCCGCGGGGATACGCGGCAGGTCAGCCGTGACCGTACCGCCCGTGACGCTGACGCCGTCCTGCGCCGGGTGATGGTAGAAGACCAGGTCCTCATCGCTGCGGACCTTGCCGTTCGGGCCGAGCAGCAGCGCCGAGACATCCACCGGCGTCCCCCTCGACGCCACCTGCAACGCGACAGGCTGCGACTCAAGTGCCGCATTCCCGCCCTTGCTCAGAGGCAGTGCTTGCATACGCGATCGACCATCCCCTCGTGCACCCGTTCGCGACCACCGCTACAAACCGTAGCGGCGTGATCACCATGATGAGCGCAAATGCTCGAAGCATTACGCGCCCATGACCACTCTTCTCCGCAGGTGTGGGCACGGACGGCGGCTCCACGCCCGTGGATGCGTCCCCACCGGCCATCCTCCGTACCGCGTGCGCACGCTCAAGGAGCTGAATCCACCCGCCATGTGGCTGGCCAGGTCGTCGCCCCAGGCCGTCCGACGTGCGACGGCGCGTCGTCAACGCGGGGACGAACAGCGCCGACGCCCTGACCGCGTGAAGGCCCTCGCCACGTGGCCGACGGTGGCGCTCATCGCCTTACGGACACGGGCGGTTGCCGATCACCTCGGAGGGAATGCGGCGTGCATCAACGCGAAACACCACCGCTCAGCCACCGCACCTCGCCGCACGGACGCGGTCCTGGCCCAACCAGCAGAAGTGGAAAGCCCATGAGAATCTTCGGCCGTGAACCCGCCCTGTGGCTCGCCCTCCTCGGCGTCGCCGTCAAGCTCGCGACGGCCTTCGGCCTGGACCTGACGAATGATCAGCAGGCCTCCGTCAACGCTGCCTCCCTGGCCGTGGTCGGTGTGCTCGTGGCCGCGTCCACGCACGACGGCATAGCCGCCGCCGCGCTCGGGCTGCTCCAGGCGGGTATCGCCCTGGCCGTGGGCTTCGGTTTGCACTGGGCGCCGGACCAGCAGGCGACGGTCATGAGCTTCGCAGCCGCGCTGGCGGCGATGTGGACCCGCACCCAGGTGACCGCGCTGGTGCCGCCGACGCCGACGCCGAAGCCCGCAGCAGCGGCGCGGGCCGCGGGACGGTGACGCGAGCCGCGGTGCGCCTGGCCGGGACCGGCGCCCAGCGGGCCTGAGAGGGCTCGGCCGGCCGGGGCAGCGGCACGTCCGCGCACGCAAACCGCTGCCCCGGCCACGAGACGACGAAAGCCGCCTCCTGCCCGGAACCCGCAATACGATACTTCGGGCGGAGTCGGACAACCTTGCCCCGATATCCCCTGGCGAGTGCCCGGTTTTGGCCTTTACTCCACGGGCGGGCCGCCGTCACGCTGATGGTGTTCAGGCCGCCCAGCCAGGAGGACCCATGCCCCGCCTACGCCGCACCCTCGCCGTGACCGCCGCAGCGGCGGCAGCCACCGCCGGGGGCCTCATCGCCGGGACGCCCGCCCAGGCCGCGACCAGCGTCCACTGCACCGCCACCTCGTCGACCGCGTTCAACACGGTGAACATCTTCCCGAACTTCAGCGCGAGCCTGTCCGCCTGCGACTTCGCCGACGCCGGTGCGCCGTACCACTTCACGATCGACGTCGCGACCAGCCACGTCGTCAGCGGAGGAACCTACGTCACCTACGGTCTCACCTCGACGTGCAGCTCCGCGACCGCGCTCATCACCGGCACGCTGTTCGCCGCCAGCTGCCTCAGCCCCTGACCTCCCGCGCCTATCTGCGGCACAGCCCGTGCCCATCACCGGATGACCGATCGCTCCCCTCGCGGGCCACCCCTCCGTCCGCGACCTGCACCGGCCACGAGCCGCTGCTCAGCGCTGGCATCAACGAGCGGCGGGCGTCCGCTCTCCGCCCGAACGGGTTGCGATCCTCCCGTTCCTGCCGCTCCTCGGCGAATCCGTCATCCCGCGAGACCAGTGCGCCCGCCGGCCTCACCGGCCGCATTCCGGCGCCCAACGCCTCACAGGGGGCAGACCGTCACCGGCAACGAGTCGGGGGCGGCGGACGGGGTTCAGCCGGGCTTCGGCCGTCGTACGCCCGCCGCTACGCCGGGGGGCCGACAATCGGCCTGATGCGTAAGCCAGTTGCCGGCCGATGTGGAGTGTCACTGTGCGCGTGAAAGCCCTTCTCGCAGGTTCGTCCGTCGTCCTCACCGCCGCCGCTTGCCTGGCCGCGGCCGGACCGGCCCAGGCCCACGGCGGCCGTACGGACCACCGCCCCGCACCGCCCGCCGCCGGGCGGTGTTCCGCGTCCGTGGCCATCGACGGCTTCTCCGACGCGCTCGACAAGACGACCTTCGACGGTACGTTCGTCGGCAACCTCTCCGCGCTGGCCCCCGACGCGCACGGCACCCTCGCCGCGCTCTCCGACCGGTCCTCGCTGTTCACCCTCAGCGGTCGCACCCTGGGCGACCTGGCGCCGAGCAAGGTCGTGCCGCTCGCCGACGAGAAGGGGCAGCCGCTGGACTCCGAGGCCCTGGTGGTCGACCGTGACGGTACCCGGCTGATCACCTCCGAGGTGGAGCCGACGATCCGCCGCTACACCCGTGACGGCAGCACCATCCTCGGCAGCCTGCCGGTGCCGCAGGAGCTGAAGGTCGCCCCCGCCGGCCGCGCCACCAGCAACCTGACCTTCGAGGGCCTCGCGTTCCAGCCCGGCGGCCGGACCCTCGTCGCGTCCGTGGAAGGCGCGCTGTCCGGCGACGACCACACCACCGTGCGCTTCCAGACCTGGCAGCGCACCGGCTCGGCGGACTTCCGGCTCGGCCGCCAGTACGCCTACCCCGTCGACACCGACGCCCACGGCACCGTCCTCGGCGTCTCCGACATCGCGGCCACCGGCGACGGCCGGCTGCTCGTCCTGGAACGCGGCTTCACCGCCGGGGTCGGCAACACCGTGCGGCTGTACGTGGCCGACCTCTCCCACGCCACCGACGTCAGCGGCGTCACCGACCTGACCGGGCAGGAAAACGTACGGCTCGTACGCAAAACGCTGCTCGCCGACCTCGGCGCCTGCCCGTCCCTCGGCGCCACCGCGAAGCAGCCCCAGACCAACCCGCTGCTCGACAACATCGAGGGCATGGCCGTCACCGGGTACGGCCCCGGCGGGCGGCTGCGGCTGCTGCTGGTCAGCGACGACAACCAGAACCCGGCGCAGATCACCCGGCTCTACGAGCTGAGCGCGCGGCTGCCGAGGGGCTGACGCGGCGGACGTACGGCAGGGGGCGGGCGCGTACGGAGCGCCCGCCCCCTGCCGTCACCGGTGGTCGTACGCAGTACGCGCCGCCGGGCACGTTGCAGCACCTCGACGGTGACGCGCTGCCGCGTACGGACTTCGCCCCCGACAACGTCCTGATCGCAGGAGGTCGGGCACTCATCGACTGGGCATGGCCGACACGCGGCGCCACCTGGATCGACCCCGGCGCCCTCGCGCTGCATCTCATGAACGCCGGCCACCCGGCCGAGGCGGCGCTCGACTTCGCGGGCCGGTTCCGGTCGTGGCGCGACGCGGCGCCGGAAGCGCTGGCAGCCTTCGGTGTCGCCACCGCGTCCCTGTGGCGGGAGATCGCCGAGCATGACGACGCGCCCTGGAAAAGGGCGATGGCGGGACAGGGGACGACGCTGGCGCGCGCCCTCGGTAAGAACGTGCAGCCGCCGACGTCGGTGACGAAAGTCAGGTAAGTGAGCATGGGCGTCGTCACCCTGGACGGGTGGCAGCCTGCGACTGCCGACGGTCTGTGGAGGGCATGGCCTGACCCTGCCAGGGCGGACGACGGCGGCGAGATGCGGCCCAGCAGCGGCCCAGCAAAAGATCTCCGGCCCTCTGAAACGCCTAGGAGCCCCGGCCGGACGTTCCTAGCCAAAGCTCCTGCGGTAGGCCGTATGGGACTCGAACCCACAACCTATGGATTAAAAGTCCTGGCCAGAGCGTGCCGGGCGGTAGTGGAAGGTGGGCCGTCATCCGAAACCCGCAGGTCAGGTGGATGCCGCTTGCTACAACGTCCGCCGGGGAACAACGAGTGCCGCCACATCCGCTCACGCATCGCTCACGCATCCGGCCGTTTGGATGGCTCGCCCCAAGGGCATCCGGTCTTTCCGCCCGATAGTCGTCAGTGTGACGTGAAGTCGCCCGATCGAGCCGCCCTAGGCCGCGACGTCTGAGATGCTGAGGCGGATCGAGAGGGGCCACAGCGATGCAGTGGAAGATCCACGGGGAACGTCCGATCTACGAGAACCCATGGGTGAACGTGTGGTTGGTCGATGTCGAGCAGCCGGACGGGAAGCGGTGGGAGCACCACGTGCTCAAGCTGCGGCATCTGGCTGTGGCAGCCGTGGTGAACGCTGAGAAGCAGGTGCTGATGATGTGGCGGCACCGCTTCATCACGGACTCCTGGGCCTGGGAACTGCCCATGGGCCTGGTCGAACCCGGCGAAACTCCGGCCGAGGCTGCCGCCCGCGAGGTGATGGAGGAGACCGGTTGGCGTACCAGCGAAATGACGCCGCTGATCTACGCCCAGCCAGCCAATGGCATCACCGACTCGGAGCACTTCGTCTTCCGGGCCGACGCGGTGGAATGCGCGGGTCCGCCAACCGAACTCAACGAGTCGGATCGGCTTGAGTGGATCCCGCTGTCCAAGTTGCGGGGCATGATCGACCGTCGCGAGATCGTCAGCAGCGGGACTCTCGTGGGAGTTCTCTACCTGCTGCTGGACGAGGCCGGACTCTAATCAGCCGCTGTCCCCGCCAGGCGGGCGTCCAGCTCCGCAACTGGCCGGAACGTGCGGAATGGCGTGAGCAGGTGACGGAAGTCCCGCAAGTGGGCAGTCACGCGGGGCGAGTCGACGGTCGCAGACAGGTTCAGGGCGTCGCTCGCCGCTCGGCACGCCTCCTCGACCTGGCCGCGTTGCAACTGGATCCTCGCCAGCCAAAAGGAATGGAAGGCCCTGCCGCGCAGGTTCGTTTCCGGCTCATCGCGCAGCGCTTCCGTGATCAACGGCTCGGCAGCACTCACGTCCCCGAGCTGCCCGAGCGCGATGCCGATGTCCACGGTGAGCTTGGTCCGGTCGAAGTAACTCACCCACGCTGGGTCGTCGTCTGCGGATCCGACCCGCCCGAACTGCAACTGCGCTTCGGCGATAGCCGCATGGGCCGCCGGTCGGTCGCGTGCGCTGGCGTGGCCGAACGCTTCGCGGACGTACAGCATCGCCATCAGTCTCGGAGTACCTCCGTCATGGCGGGCAACGTCCTGGGCGGTCCGTGCCAGCGTGACGGCTTCCTCGGCCCTGTCCTGATAAGTGGCTTGGAGGCTCAGACAGGCGAGGACGTTTGCAACGAACGCCCGGTCGTCGATCGCGCGGGCCAGGCGCAGGGACTGGGTGAAGTACGCCCTCGCCGTGCTGTACTGCCGTGCGTCGAAAAGCGTCCAACCGGCCAGCCGGGCGAGTTCCGCGGCGATGCCCTGCAGACTGCGCCGGTAGTTCGGATCCGTGCTGTCGGCCAGTAAGCCCATGACGTACCTGAGTTGCCCGATCACCGCAGGCCGTAGGGCCTCGCCACCGTGCTCATCGTCCCTCCGCCAATAGTCCTCGATCGAGGCCTGTAGGGAACGAAGCGTGCTTGGCGTGACCTTCGTAGCTGCCGCGATAGCGAGAATGCCGTCCAGATCTTCTGGCTCAGTTGGGATGGAACTCGGCCCAGGGGCCACCTGAACTGACCTGCGCTCGGGTGGATTGGGGGCCGACGCCCGTCCTTCCCAGTCTCGCGACGCGAGGCCGAGCATGTGACCCGGAACACGCAGGCCGTCCGCGACGCGTTCGATCACGCTCATGTTCGTGATGGTTCGGCGACCGGAAATGACCTCGCCGACCCTGCTCGGCGTCAGCTCACACTGGCGGGCGATGCGTGAGACGTGAAACCCGCCCCTCGCTTTCGCCAAGCCGAAGACCTTCGTGAAATCCCGCGCGGCGCAGGCCGCGATCATCTCGGGGTCCGTCAGGAGGCGAGTGGGCAGGCCGACAACTGCCGTGGGTTCGGTCATGTCCGGCCCCCTCATGCGGGAGTGTGATCGCTCACCGTCACCTGGGATCACTTACTGCGAGTTTACCCACCGTGGGTGTCCACGCTGGCCTTATCCCAGAACGGACCGCTGGGACAGTCTGAGATTCCTTCCGGTAGCTGGCCTCCGGAGGAAGCGACAAGCCCCGTGCTGCACCGAAGTCAGCGGCATGGCACGGCATCCAGCGTCTCGAAAGGTCCCCAGCGATGTCCGACACCATCTCGGATGCCTGCCCCACTACTTTCGGTTTCCGCGTTGAGGCCGAGCAAAAGGCCGTGCCCGAAGCCCGGCGCAAGATCGTCGCCTTGGTGCGGGACTGGGACGTGCCACTGCCGGACGACATCCTCGGTGACCTGGAGCTGCTGTCCACCGAGCTGATCACGAATGCCGTTCGCCACACCCGGGCCTCATGCGCGGTGGCCGTACGCTGGACCGGCGTGCGGGTCCGGGTCGAGGTCACCGACGTGAGTCCGGCACGCCCGCAGCGCAGCCACAGTTCGCCGGAGGCGGAGGGCGGACGCGGCCTGCTCCTGGTCGAGTCCCTGGCCACCGCTTGGGGAAGCGCCCCCGATCCCGCAGGGAAGGTCGTCTGGTTCGAACTCGGGCCGTCCGACCGGACGCCACCTCCCTGGAGCACGCCGGGGAAGTGGACGATCACCGCCGACAGCGGATCGGCGACGTCCGGCTACCTCCCCGCCTGGGCCGAGGACGACCCGACCGAGGCCGATGTGCCCCAGGACCAGCTGCCGGAACGGCTGGCCGGCGTCAACCACCGAAACTTCTTCGAAGGCCCGATGCTGCCCCTCACCGCCCCGGACGTCTGGGAAGGGGTCGAGGAGGACGCGGTCTTCGAGGGCAGCATCGACTGCAACCCCTACGACCCCAACCCCGACCTCCGTGTGCCGGTCGTCAACCTCCAGGTCTGCGTGGGGCGCTGGATCCTCGGCCTGGACCCGCGGGGAGTCGCCGAGGTCGCCGCGAAGCTCCGCGCCCACGCCGACTTCCTCGACGCGAAGGTACGCCCCGCGCTCAACGCCGCCCGTGAGGACTGGGCGGCGCACCACAAGGGCTGACGCCACACGGCCGCCCGTGCGGGTGCTGTAGCCCCGTCCTTGCCCGCACGTTGGCGGGGAGCGAGCAGACTGCCGTCTACGGCCGGCGGGCTCTTCACGGACGCACTACGGAAGGCATCACGATGACCAGCACCACTTTGTTGACCGACCATCCAGCGTGGACAGTTCGTCCAGACGGTACGACCTGCCGTCTCGTCACCGTTGGCGCTGACGCCTGGTTCGTCGCCTGGGACGGGGCCAAGCTGGTGCCGACGAAGGTTTGTGCTTCGGTCGTCAGCTCGCCACCTGCAGCGATCGAGACGCCGCCGGTGAATCTGCCACCCCGAGCCCCGGGTCCTCTGACGACAGCCCTGGCCGCCCTGGGGACGGTGCATCGCCTGCCGTCGCCAACGCTGTGGGAGGCGATCACCAGCGGTCTCCTGCGGAAGATCATCCGTGCCCCGCAGGCCCGCGCCCTGTACCAGCGGTGGATCACCGCCTACGGCCCTTCCTGGGACACACCGGCCGGGCTGATGCACAGCGTGCCCGGCCCGCTCGAAGTTCTGGAGCTGACCGAGGAGCATTTCGCGAAGATTGGCGCGGCACTTCACCGCAAGGCCCTACCGGCTGCCGCGGCGGCCTACCTGAAACATGGCGAGGACTGGGGCCAACTGCCTCCCGACGACATGGTGAAGGCCCTCCAGGAGGTACCAGGCATCGGCCCGTGGACCGCTGCCTGCGCCGCTGCGGACTTCACCGGGGACTACTCCGTCTACCCGCACGGCGACCTGGCGGTACGCACCTGGGCGGTCAAAGCCGCCCCGTCGGCACCGCTGCCCGGAACGCCACGGGAGTTCGAGGCCGCCTGGTCCCGATGGGCGCCAGATCGGCCGCAACTTCACACCCTGACCACCTACACACTCGCGTGGGGGATCCATGCCCGACCGCCCGTTACGCCTCGTCCCTGACCTGATCGCCGGTGCCGACCCGGGCCGACCCCTCGACCTTCTTCTGATCAACGCCCCATTGCGGGACTACTCGCTGCGGCCGCGCCTGACCGACTACACCCTGCCGGTCATCGGCATGGGGTACATCGCCACCTACGCCGCGCGGGCTGGCTACAACGTCGGCCTTCTCGACGCCGAGGCGCACGGCCTGGGGATCGCGGAGACGATCCGGCTGGTGAACGACGCCGCCCCGCGCTGGGCCGGATTGAACCTCCTGGCACCCACCTACGAGCTGTCGGCGAGGATCGCGGCGGGCCTGGGCGACGACGTACGGCTGATGGTCGGCGGCCACCACGCCAAGGCCGCGCCCGAGACCGTGATCGCCGACCCCCGCATGAGCCGCCTTGCCGCGCTGGTCGTCGGCGAAGGTGAGACCCGCGTGGCGGCGCTCCTAGACGACGTCGGGCGGCGCGCGGAGCTGCCGGGCGTGATGTGGCGCGACCGGATCCTCGGCACGACCGTCGAGGGCACCGAGCACGCCCCGGCCCGCATTCGGCACTGGCTGAGCCCGGACATCGACGGCCTGTCCCTGGACCGCGCGTTCCTGCCGCAGGACCCGTATCTGGCGGCCGACGGCCGACGCGAGGCGAACATGGTCGGGGCGCGCGGCTGCCCCTACGACTGCTGGTTCTGCGGCGCGGCGGTCAGCAAGAACCCGGACCTGGCGATTCGCACCCGCAGGCCGGACAACATCCTCGCCGAGATGCACCAGCTCGCCGACAGCCACGGCGTGAACGCCTTCCGGTTCGTCGACGACCTCTTCCTGGGTGCGCGCCGCATCATCCACCCGATGGTGGACGCGTTCACTGCGGACAGGGTCGGAGAGCGGTGGGTATGGGACGCGACGGGCCGGATCAACGTTCTGGACCGCGAGGACGACGCGATGCTCGACACCCTCGCCGCCTCCGGGATGCGGGAGGTCGCGCTCGGGATCGAGTCCGGGAGCGACCGGGTGCTGGCCGCGATGGACAAGCGGATCACCGCCCACATGACGCTGCGGGTCGCCGAACGGTTGATGCGGCGCGGTGTGAACGTGAAGGGGTACTTCATCCTGGGATACCCCTCGGAGCGGTCGGAGGACTTGGCCGCGACATTGGCGCACATCCGGCGCCTGTGGGATCTGTCCGACCGGCTGCCCGGTTCATTCCGCGCGTCGGCCTTCGAGTTCCGGCCCTATCCGGGTTCGCCGGTGTGGGACAAGCTCCTGGCGGACGGCTACGACCCGGACGCCATGGCCGCCTACGCCGACGTCGACCTGACCGACCACGGCGCGGACGAGGCGATGAGGCAACGCGACGAGTTCGCGTTCAGCGTGGGCATCCAGTTCGCCGACACCCCGTTGCCGCAACTGCGCGGGGCCCTGGCGCAGATCGCCCGCGAGCAGCACGCCCGCAACATCGCTTCGGCGGTGACCACATGACGACCGGACGCCCAGGACGCTTCATCACCGTCGACGGCCCTGGCGGCGTCGGGAAGTCCACGACTGTCGCCGCCCTGGTCCAGGTGCTGGCGAACCGTGGGGAGCAGGTCCACGCGACGACCGAACCCTCCCGTTCGACGCTGGGCCAGTTCATCCGCGAAAATGCGGACGACTACAACGGGGCGACACTGGCCTGTCTGGTTGTCGCCGACCGGCACCATCACCTGGCCCACGAAGTAATCCCACGCCTGGAGTCCGGCATCACCGTGGTGAGCGACCGGTACCTCGCCTCGACGCTCGTTGTGCAGGCACTCGACGGTGTGCCACAGCAGTACCTACTCGACCTCAACGCCGGCATACGCATGCCTGACCTCGCGGTCATCCTCAGCGCGGATCCCCGACGAATCGCCGCCCGAATCGCGGTCCGCGGTGCCACACACCGCTTCAATCGGGCGCCGGACTTCCCCGCGCGCGAGTCAGCGCTATACGCGGAGGTGGTGATGATCCTGCGCAGCATGGGCGTACCCGTCCTCGTTGTCGACACAAGCACCGCACCCGCCGGTGTGATTGCTGAGCAGATAGCGGCCTGCGCGCCCGGCAGGCTCGGTAGCGTCGCCCCTGATCTGAAATCCGCACGCACGCAGGGAGCACCACCGTCGTGAACGACGAGATTTGGACGAAGATCCACCAGCTCGTGCAGTGGCTGGACGACAAGGACAACGCAACGCCGGCCCAAGCGCGACTGCTGCGTCTGCTCAAAGTCCAGGAGGAGGTCGGCGAGGTGGCACAGGCGGCGATGGGCGCCGTCTCCGCCAACCCCCGCAAGGGGCAGAGCCACACGTGGGAGGACGTCCAGAACGAGCTGTGCGACGTGATGCTCAGCAGCATGGTCGCGTTGGCGACCCTCACCCCCGACGCGGCGAAGGTGTTCGAAGAGCGGGTGAGCATCATCACCGACCGGTCGCTGGCGTAGCCGGCTGGCATGTCTCACCAGCGTCTCGCAGCCTTTTCTTGGGGGTGCCGCCCCGGCCGTACCCTGGCCGGGGCGGCACCCCATTCCCCCGGCAGCCAAGGAACCGCGCGTCGTGTCCATGTCCCGTATCCCCTTCGAGCAGCTTCCCGTCGACGTCCGCCAGGCCGTCGCCGACAAGACCGGCGCTGTGCGCCAGGCGGTGACCGCGCCTGGCGGCATGAACTCCGGCATCGCCTCCGTCCTCGAGACGGACAGCGGCCCCGTCTTCGTCAAGGGCATCCCGACCGGCCATCCCCAGGTGAGAGCCCAGCACCGTGAGGCCGCGGTGGCCCCGTACCTGCCCGCCTCCTGCCCGCGCCTTTACTGGCACCTGGAGTTCGGCGGCTGGAGCCTCCTCGGCTACGAAGTCGTCGACGGCCGCCACGCCGACTACGCCCCCGGCTCTCCCGACCTGCCACTCGTGGAAGCAGCACTGGCCGAACTGCAAGAGATCACCGCACCGGCGGACGTCGAGATCAAGCAGGCCGTCGACCGGTGGGCGCAGTACGCGCCGCGAGGCACCGTCCAGCACTTCGACGGCGACGCGCTGCTGCACACGGACTTCGCCCCCGACAACGTCCTGATCGCAGGAGGTCGGGCACGGCTCATCGACTGGGCATGGCCGACTCGCGGCGCCGCCTGGATCGACCCGGGCGCCCTCGCGCTGCGCCTCATGGACGCCGGCCACCCGGTCGAGTCCGCGCTCGAATGCGCCAACCGCTTCCCGTCGTGGCGCGACGCGGCGCCCGAAGCACTCGCGGCGTTCGGTACGGCAACCGCATCCCTGTGGAGGGAGATCGCCGAGCAGGACGAAGCGCTGTGGAAGCGGGCGATGGCGGAGCAAGCGACCGTCCTGGCACGCGCCCTCGGCACGAGCCTGTAGCCCCGGACGACGCTGACGAGCGTCACGTCCCGGCAGAGCATCGACATCACGCTGGACGGACCCCTTGCGCCCGCGGTCCGTGGCTGACACGCGGACAGGCGGAGGCCGCGTTGTCTCCCCCAGGACCCGGGCGCCCTCGCTCGGGTACTCGTGTCCTCGTCCCACGGCGAGGACACGTGCGCAGGACGGGCGGTAGGACCGTCCGGCGCGACAACTTGCTCCGCTCGGGGCAAGGAGTCCTTACCCCACAACTTGCTCCTCCGGGGTAAGCGCTGCTTACCCCACAACTTGCTCGCCGCCTCCCCGCCTCGCACACCACTCACCTGCTCCGGCGTCCTTCACTTCCGTGGGCTGCGACGTAGGCCGGGATCATGCGGGACCTGTCCCACCCGTTGCGTTCCTGGTCAGCGCAGGTACGGGTGGAGTCCTGGTGCGAGTCGACCCGTTGCGGGGAGACGACCCGTCCCCGTGCTGACCTGCACGGGGACGGGTGGGGCGGGTGGATGCGGGTCAGCGCTCGCCGCCTGGGGCCGTCTCCGGCCGGGGGCAGTAGCGAGCCCAGGCGTCGGCGAACTGGTTTCGGGCGAAGCCTCGGCGCTGGCTGCGGTCGGGGAAGCGGCGGTTGGCTGCGCCGATGCCGAAGTCCTTCAGGAGCAGTTGCAGGCCCCGAGCGGTCAGGCCGTGCGACCCGTGCTCGCGCCAGGGAGCCTCGCTGTCGGCGTGCAGGGCGGCAAGCAGTTGCTCGGTCGAGAGCAGCGCCGGGTCGCCGCACGCGGCGAACACCGCGCGAATGTCGGCCAGGATGCGGATCGCGAGCGCCGCCTCCTGATCGTTGCCTTCTTCGTGAGCCGTCAGCACGCGGCACGCTTGCCGGGCGCGCTGCGGCCACTCGCCTCCGGCGAGGTCGGCGACCGCCACCAGCGGCTCCCAGGTGTCCGCCGCCCGGTCCTCGACCGGCATCACCGGCTCCATCGACGCCGCCGTGTCGGTCAGCGGCACCAGCCATCCCGCCAACCGGTCCCGCAAATCATGCAACTGCGGAGTGTCTCGGCGGGAGCGGAAGGGCAGCACCTTCTCCCCTGGCCCGCGCCTCCGAATCCGGATCACCACCGCCCGATCCATGATCGTGTCCGGCAGGTCTCCGATCCCAGCCAGCGCCGCCATGGCGAACGTGCAGAACTTGGTCGGCTTGTGCTCCGGTCCGACAACCCGGGTGGTGGGGCGGTTGCGCTGATGCCCGGAGTTGAGGAGCCCGCGCATCTCCTCGTTCTTCTCCGCGACCTTCACGCTGCCGAATATCGTGTCGGCCTCGTCCACCAGCAGCGTCGGCGGCTGCTCCGTGATCGACCGGAAGATCGCCGCCGGGGTCGAGTTAACCGTGATGAAGGGGTCGTGGACGGTGTCGTGCAGCACGTCCAGCAGCCGGGACTTCCCGCATCGCTTCGCGGGGCCGACCACCGCCAGGCGCGGCGCGTGCTGCCACGCGGGCTGGAGGTGGGTGGCCGCGACCCACAAGGTGACCGCGTCCAGGGCCTCAGCGCTCGGCATGACCACGTACCGGGCGACCGCTGACCGCAGCTCGGTCAGCAGGTCAGCGCCCTCCGGCAGCGCACACCCGGGCGGTGGATCGACCGGACCGGTCGGCTGACCGACCGCGGTGACCGGCTCCCGGTCAGTGACCGCGGTCAGGCGACCGGGCGTTGCGGTCAGCTGGTCAGTGACCGGAGGAGGCCCGGTCACCGCAGCCGACCGGGCGGCGGACGGTTTCAGCTCGGCGGTCAGCTCCGCGAGCGGCTGCCGCGTCGTGCGGTCCGGCTGACCGGGTACGGTGACCGGCGGCCAGGCCGCCGCAGGGGGTGCGTCCCGGACAGCGGCTGTCATAGGCTGCATGTTGTAGCTCCTCGACCGGTGGGTGCAGGCTGGCCGGCCCGCCCCATCTGGGTTGAACGTTTCTGGCGTACAGGGGAGTTGTGAGCCTCCGGCGTTGGCGCGTCGGGGGCTCGTTCGTTCTCGGCGGTTGGCGCCGCGCGAGCGACCACGGACAGTACGACGAACGTCTGCCGCAGTCCACGGGATCTTCGACGGCGCCCAACGTGCGCGCGTACGAGGACCACGGACGTCACGCCGCGAGCCCGAGCAGGGCCTGCAACTCGGCCGTCACCACTCGGTACGAATTTCCCAACCGCAGAACGCGGCACGGGTACTGGCCGCGCTTGGCCAACTCATAGCCCTTGCTCCGCCCCAGCCCCAGTGCCCGGTTCGCCGTCTCCAGGTCCACCGCCGTCGGCAGCGCCAGCAGCTCGTCCTTGGCCATCCCCTTGACCACCGGCCGGGTCGTACCGCTCTCCCGCATATCTACCCCCTCACACATACAGCTCTCGGCGAACGCGGTCTCGCATCCGTCTCCAAGCCCAGGTCAGGAGGGTGCACCAAGCTATTGTGTCGCCATGACACAACGCGGTGCTGATGCTGGGCGGAATGAAGACAACGCCCCCGAGTGGGCCGACCAGGTCACGGCGACGGTGGCTGCCGAGGTCCGCCGGCGCCGCAAGGAGCTGGGCATGAGCGGCGAGGACCTGGCCCGCGCCTGCGCCGATCTCGGGTACGCCATCCCGCGCAACGTCATCGCCAACATGGAATCCGGCCGCCGTGCCCAACTGCCCTTGGTCGAGGTCATGGTGCTGGCCAAGGCCCTGCACGTGGCGCCGATCTGCCTGATCTATCCCGTCGGCGTCGTGGACCGCGTGCAGGGCCTCCCCGACGAGGAACCGACCGACACCTTCACGGCACTCCAGTGGTTCACCGGCGAGTCGTACGACTACGACGGCCCCAGCCCCCAACTGCGCGAGCGCAGAGCCGCACCGCGACGGACCTGGTCAATGGATGCCGAGGGCAAAATCGTCTGGAAGGACGCCTCGGCAGACGGTTTCTGAACCTGCTGGGGGAAGCACCATGAAGGGCTTGACGCACCGCCGCTGCTACTGCCGTGACACCGATACCGGCCGACCGCTCGGCAGCAACTGCCCCAAGCTCGCGAGCCGCAAGCACGGCTCCTACTCCGTGCGCCAGGAACTCCCGCCCCGCGAGGACGGCACCCGTCGCTCATTCAGCCGCGCCGGGTATGACAGCCTCAAAGCCGCCCAGGCCGACCTGGACCACGTCCGCACCCTCCTCGCCCTCGCCGACACCGACGACCCGGACAGCGTCGAGCGCGTCGCGGCCCTACTGGAACGCCTGGTCGAGGAGAAGGCACCGCTGCCCGACGTCGACGAGATACGCCGGCGCCTCCGTTCCGGGCTCGACCTACGCGGCGGCACGACGGTCGGGGAGTGGCTAGACCTCTGGTTCGCGTCCAAGAAGCGCCGCAGGACGACCCTCAACGGCTACGCCTCTCACATCAACGTCCACCTCAAGCCCTGCATCGGGCACATACGGCTCGACCGGCTGAACGTCGGCCACCTCGTGGAGATGTTCGACGGGATCGCCGACGCCAACGAGGCCATCGCGGCCGAGAACGAAGCGCGGCGGGCGCAGATCGCCCTCTGCAAGCCGAGTTCGCCGGGACGGCCCGTTGCCGCCGAACGGGCGCGGCTGGCGGCGGAGCGGGGGAAGCTCGCCGAGTTGCCGCCCTTCCGCAAGGTGACCGGCCCGTCCACCCAGCAGGCGATACGCCGCACCCTGCGCGCGGCGCTCAACTCCGCCATCGCGCAGCAGCTCATCACTTTCAACCCGGCCTCCCACGTCGAACTCGCCTCGGGCCGCAGGCCGAAGCCCCTGCTGTGGACGGACGAACGTCTCCGGCGGTGGCGGCAGACCGGCGAGATACCCGGCCCGGTCATGGTCTGGACGCCGCAGCAGTTCGGTGTCTTCCTCGACGCCGCCCAGGACGACCGGCTGTACGCCCTCTTCCACCTCGTCGGCTTCCGCGGCCTGCGTCGCGGCGAAGCCGTCGGCCAGGACTGGAGCAACGTCGACCTCAAGGCCGGCCTCATCACCCCGGCCAAGGAGATCGTGGTCGACGGCTGGGACCCGTACGAGGCCGAGCCGAAGACAGACGGCAGCGCCAACACCATCGCCCTGGACAGCCTGACGATCGCCGCCCTGCGCGCCCACCGGAAGCGTCAGAAGAAGGACCGCAAGAAGTGGGGCGCGGCCTGGAACGACACTGGCAAGGTCTTCACCCGCGAAGACGGCTCCTGGCTCCACCCCGAGATGGTCTCGGAGACCTTCCGCCGCATCCACGCGACGACCGCCCTCCCGCCGATCACCTTCCGCGACCTCCGCCACGTCGCCGCGACCCTCACGCATGCTGGCGGCGGCGACATCCACACGGTGAAGGAGGTCCTGCGCCACTCCACGATCGCGCTGACCTCGGACACCTACACGAGCCTCCTTCCGGAGCTGGACCGGGAGGTCGCCGAGAAAGCTGCAGCGCTTGTTCCTCGCGGCCATCGTGCTCGAAGCCGATCAACCTTCCACCCCTAGTTCTCACGGATGAGCGGTCGGTCGAGATAGTCACGTCCCTGCAAAGCTCGCCCCGGATCACCCCCAGCGCATCTGAGTCGCCAACCTGTTGTACTCGACTTCCGTTGCTTCCTTCGCCGCAAGAAAACGTCGAGGGTTGCCAGCCAGGAACCCGTTTTGAAGCAAGGGGTGCAAGTCTCCGTGCTGGTCCAATTCCTTCTTGAGCCAGCCTGCGGGGGCCGGCCGGTACTCGTTCAGGAAACCCGTCTTGCGGATGTAGGGCCAGTCCAATCCCAGACCGGCATCCTGCTGCACGATCAGGCGCAGGAACTCAAAGCGCTCCCATGCGTCGATGTACGCCGAGTCGCTGAGGACGAGGTGTTCCGTGAACACGGGGCGGAGCTGCCCGTGGAGGCGTTCGGAGGCTGTACCGAGCCCGATCGTCTGTTGCGGGCCAAGAAGCGCAGCTGCGGCCAGTACCTTCCCGCTGTATACATTCTGAGCCTGAGGTTCGCTAAGCACACGAACCAAGGTGTCCCAGCGTTCGGCAGCGAGGGCGGCAATCCCTGCCGAATAGATCACCATGGTTGCAGGGGCTCGCGCGAGACCGAGCAGTGCGGAGTCGCCGCCCGCGCTGACAGGGGAGCCGAGTTGCTCGATCTCGCGCATCCACCAGCGGTCGGTCTCGTTGTTGCCCCAGTAGGCCGTCGTGGCGACCAGGTTGAGCAACAGTTCCGCCTCGGCCTCCAGCACACCCAGCCGGCGGCCGTGCTCGGCTTGGGTGTCGGCGACATGCCAGGGGCCAGCAGTTCGTACGGGGAGAGCCGCCATGCGGCTGACTTCGCGGCGCAGCGTGTCGTGCAGTGCAATAGCCTGTCCGGTCCCGGCCAGGGCGCGCTTGGCGGTAGCAACGGCGATGGCGACGCTCGCCGGATGCTGGCGATTCGTGGCAGCGATTGCGTCCACGGCATCGGCTACTCGGCCGAAGAAAGTGTCGGCATCGGCCTGAACGTACGCGGCGCTCCGTCGGGTGATCAGATCCCGGGCGTGCTCCGATGGTTCACGCGGGTCGATCCAGTAGGAGGTGAATATCCGGGCGGGGCAACGGGATAGAGCGTTGCGCAGCGCGGGATCCCACGTAGCGGACCAGCCGGAGATGACGAGCCCGTAGTCAGCGAAGATCTGGTCGAGGAGTTTGTCCACGGCGGGCGCATACTCTTTCAGCTCCTCGGGGGTATTGAGCATGCTCGTGGGATTCAGATAGTCGCCGTGCACGTGGACGACCAAACATTTAATGGCATGCAGTGGGGCAAGTCCGACAGCGTCAGCCGGGTCGGCAACTACGGTGGGCTCAATGCCCACCTCTCTCAACGCGGTCTCCATTAGGCGATCGAAGTTCGTCGTCAGCACGATACGTACGTGCCCGGCGGCGACCAAGCGGGCGATCGCCTGGTGCGCAGCGGTGGACCGCTTCCGACCTTCCTCGCGGTCCTCCTGAGTGGGCTCGAAGTAGGCATGCAACAACGCCTGCCGCTCGATCGGGGTACCCGCGAGTCGGGCCAAGAGGTCGTCGTAGGTGGCCATGCGGTCGAAGCGCTGCTGATACCAGGCGTGCGGGTCGCCGATACCTGTGGCGCCTTCCGTAGCCGCCACCTTCCTGATCAGATCCTGCTGGACGTCCCACGCCGACGGCATGCCCGCCGCGATCGAGGCGCCAGCCCCAAGCAGGACGGCGTAGCCGCCCGGGGTGGCCCGGACGGCGAAGGCGAGATTCACGTGTGGTTCCACAACCAACCATCCTCATGACGACATGACCGAGCATCAGTCGCATGGTGCGGCCTGCCCACACCCATGTTAGCGTCATAATGACGAAAAGTAGCAGTCTTTCGACCAGCGCAGCGAGAAAAACACCGGGATCGGTGCCTGCCGGTCATCCACAACCGATACGAGGGCAAGCGCAGCCCTGTCGGGGTTCGTCGTCGCTACCTCGACGCCATCGCTTCACCCGCTGACCTTGCGAGCTCCGAACAACCGCTCACGCATCGCTCACGCACGGCCCCCGGCATGGCTGTGCCCCGGCCGTCCGAAGACAGCCGGGGCACCAAACCCGCAGGTCAGCCACCTCCGCAGAGGGGGAACCCCGTAGGCCGTGTGGGACTCGAACCCACAACCAATGGATTAAAAGTCCACTGACACCCCCTAAGGTCCCGTATGCCCGAATCGGATCGCGTGCGGTTCCGTGTGGCCCTGTCAGCGTATGTGCTGGTCAGCGCGCACCCATCCGTGCGGTCGCGTACGGCCACGTCGGTCCCGTAGGAGGGAGTTCTGCCGCGTTCGGCCCAGCAGCGGCCCAGCACGAAGGGCGCCGACCCGCAGGTCAGCGCCCTTCATCAGCAGTCCCCACTGCACGGCACACACGCTACGCCGCAGCTGTCACCCAGGCGGCTTCCGTGTGACGCGAGGTTTCCGTGCTCGCGGGACGATCGCCGCGGTCCGCACGGCCAGCTCCTGCTCCGCCTCGCGGAACAGGGTGGTGTACGTGTCGACAGTGAGGATGATCGAGCTGTGCCGCAGTTTCGCGCTCGCATCCTCGATCTTGCCCCCAGCCGCCTTGATCAGGCTCGCCGCGCCGTGACGGAGATCGCGCAGGTTGATCGGTGGCAGGTCAGCCTCGGCCACGATCCGCTTGAACACCTTGGACACGACATCCGGGTGTAGCCACCTGCCATCCGCGGCCGAGAAGACCTTGCCGGTGTCCGCCCAGAGCGCGACATCGCGCCCCTGCTCCCGCTCGGCCGCCGCCCAGGCGTTCCACTCGTCCCGCTCTGCGAGCTGGCGCCACCGGTGCGCCTTGAGGACGTCCACCGTCTCGGGGTCGATGACAACCGTGTCCTGTGACCCGGTGGTCTTGGGCCGGGTCTCGATCGGGGTCCACCCGTCGACCACGATCTCCGAGGTGACGTGGATCTCCAGCGCGTCGTAGTCGACGTCATCCCAGGATTGCCCGACGCCCTCACCGCGGCGTAGGCCGTGGTGCGCGATCAGGTGAAAGAAGGCGTAAAGCCGGTCGTCCGTCGCGGCGTCGAGGAAGGCGCCGAGTTGGGCCGGCGACCAGACCATGACAGGGCTGGGCACCTCTCCCGTTTTCCGCCACCGGGCAACCCTGGCAGCCGTCCAGAGCAGGCCCGTGGGACGCTCGGCCGTCTCCAGCTCGACGTACCGAGCCGCGTTGAATTCGATCAGCTGCCGACCGATGGCCTGGTTGAGCGCGGTACGCAGGGTGCGGCGGATCGCCTGCCTGGTCGCTGGCCCGTTCGTCTTGCGGTACGGCGGCATCTCCGCCAGCTCGGCCCGCGCAGCAGCCAGTTGCTCGCGCACGGCCGCCGGCGGACGCCCCGGCCTACCCCACGTCGCCTGCGCTTCCTGATCACGCCGCGCCTGGTTCTCCGCCGCAATGACCTCGCTCTGGTCAGCGATGCCGTCAAACATCTCGACCAAGTGGCCGACGTTGAGCTTGTCAAGCCGCAGGTGCCCGATGGCCGGCTTGATGTGCACCCGTATGTGCGAGCCGTACCCGGCGACGGTGGTCACTCGCCGCGTCTTTCTCTTGCCGGCGAGGAAGACGTCCAGCCAATCCGCCACCGTCGTCGCGCCGTCTAGAGGAATGCCCACACCGAGCTTTCGGCGCACCTCGGCAGCATCCGGGATGTCAGCGCGCGTCCTCTGGACGGCCTGCAGCAGGTCCGCGACGCGGCGAGCCGCGTCCTCGTCGTCGCCCGCCAGGTCGAGGAGCCCGTTCACCTTCGACACGTCGCCCTGCGCCTCGGTGACCTTCGCGTAGCCGGCACGCTTAAATCGCCGCCGCTTCCCCTCTTCCGTGAGCGGCAATTCAATTTGAATTGCGACAGCGCCGTGATTCTTCTTCGTCAGCCTCGGGCAGGAATTGCTTAGAAGTTTCCCGGACTCGTCTCGACATTCACAGCGGCGCGTGATGTGTCCAGCTCGACGCGAGGTAGGCATTAGGCCGCACCTGAACTTTCCTCTTCCAGCATTTGTTCGACCATGGATACGAACAGGCGCACATTGGCTGGTTTCCGGATGCCCACCCTGTCTGCGGCCTCGCGGGGAGAGAGACGCCTCGCCTCGCTCGCAGCGGCGGCCGTCCCCTCCAGCAGGTCATCAGTCGCTGATCCGGCCTCGATCAGCACCTCGCGCAGAGGACGCTTGAAGACCGTGGCCAGGGCGGCGTACACCCGGGGAGAAGGCAACGTTTTACCCGAGAGCATCCGCCCCACGCTCGACGCGGACATGCCTGTGGCCTGCGCGATTGCGACACGGCCGCCACCGCGCTGGCTGTCTACGTCGTAGCCGGCGGCTCGCGCAGCCTCGGTCGCCCAGCGGCCGAAGCGCTGCGCCCTGGACGGGCCGGGTCCGTCGCATGTCGACGTACCGCTTTCGAGCCGATCGGCTCACGACGGCCGCCAAGCAGGTGGGCGACCGCAGCAGCTACGCCATCGCCAAACGGACGGGCCTGTCTCAGACGGCGGTCAACCGCATCCGTCAGGGCACGTCCGCGCCCACTGTGGCCTCACTGGTCGCTCTGGCCGTGCCGTACAACCTGACGCTCGATGAGCTGATCGAGCGAGTGCCGGCCGAGGCGTCGGTATGACGGCCCGCCGTGCGCTCACCCCCGCCGAGGTGCTCGCGCTGCCCGCCATGGCCGATCTAGTGCCGGACGCCGTCGATGCCCTCGGCGTCTCCCGCGACACGGGTTACTCGCTGGTCAGGACCGGCGAATTCCCTGTCCCGGTGGTGCCCGTAGGCCGTCGCCTCAAGGTCCGCCGCGCGGACCTCATCGCCTTTCTCCGCATCACCGAGGACCCCGACGCCCAGTAGGCATCGGCAGAAGGGGCCGCACCGGACTCGACCCGGTACGGCCCCGCAGCCCAACCATCCGAAGCCATCCGAAGGAGTCAGACCATGTCTGAGCCTATCGATCAGATCCCCCGCCAGGAGCTTGTCGAGTCCTTGGCAGCCATCCGTACCGCCCTCGACGTCCCGTACGCGGAGCGCGCCGAGGACGCCGCCCAGGCGGACGGCCTGCTGCGGACCCGCGTTGCGTACGTGCGCAGCGGCATCAGGGAGCTGGCGGCCGGCAACCCCCGGTTCCAGCCGCCTCTCTACGCGAACGTGGTGCGCGACGCGGTGACGTACTACCCGGTCACCTACATCCCGTGCGGCGCCCTGGCGGAGCAGCGGCACCAGTTCCTGGATCCGGCGGTGCCGCCGCTGGCCGTGCACGGTCCGGCCCTGCCCGTCCCGGCGCTGGCCCTCGCGCAGGCCTCGGCCGGTGCGGCGGTGGGCGAGTGAGCGGGCAGCAGATCACCGCGCAGGGCGCCCTGCCCTGGGCGCCCGTGCCCGCCGCGGCGGCCGCGCTGGCGACGGCGTTCGAGGCCCTGTCGAGGACCTCGATGCAGGGCGCGGCCCCGCTCGTGGTCGACGCGCTCGCCGCCGCCGACATGCTGCAGAACCCGGGCGAGAACACCGAGCTGCGGGAGCTGGTCGCGGTGGCGACCGGGTACAGCGCCCTGTACCGCCAGGAGTGCGAGAACCGGTTGCACCGGGAGTGGTTCGCCGACGTCGCCCAGGCCGTCGAATGCCCCTGGTGCGAGGTCGACCGGCTGCAGGCCGCGATCGGGACCGCGTACCGGGTCCACAGCGGCGGCGCCATCGTCGGCGAGTACCGCACGTTCGCGGATGCCGGCCTGCGGGCCGAGGCCGAGCTGCGCCGGACCTACCCGGACGCGCAGTGCTCGTGGGCCGCGCACCCGGACGTGCCCGACCTGGCCCAGCTGCACCTGCTCGTGGACGACATCGCCCAGCCGACCGGCTACAGCGTGGCCACCGTCACCGTGCACGCCGCGTACGACGGGGGCCAGTGATGGAGACCGCGAGGGGCAGCTATATCGGCTGGAACGAACTGACGCACTTCACCGTGTGCAAGCGGCCGGCGTGGACCGTCGACGTGCGGACCGAGTACGACGTCTACCGCGAGCGTGACCGGTACAGCACCGCGCCGCACGCCTGCCCGGACGAGGAGTGCGGGCACGGCCCGCGCATGGCCGAGGTGACGACCGTGCGGATCGTGTGCCTGTCGTGCACCCGGGCGCACGTGATCAGCAGTGAGACCGGCCTGTCCACCACGCAGGCCCGGTCCCTGGGGTACGGGCTGCCGCCCGAGCGGAAGTCCGGTCTGCTGCTGTGGCCCGGGGAGCCCTCCCTCAGCTACGGCCGCATGGCCTCGGACGTGCCGTGGGACTACATCGTGACCCGGCCGGGCGTGACCCGGCCGGTGCGCGAGGACCTGGTCGGCGAGATCTCCCAGACCCGGGGGAAGCGCGGCGCGGTCCGGTACAGGGCGGTCGCCGTCCTGTCGCCGACCGGCGAGTACGGGTACGGCGAGTACCGGTGGTCGGCCGCCGCCGACTCCCTGCTCACGGTCGGCACCGCCGCGAAGTGGATCGCCTCCCAGGTCCAGGCCCAGGCCGGGACCGTGCCGGCGGTGACGGCATGACGGCCCTCATTCCGGACTGCACCACCAGCGGCTGCGGCAGCCTGGGCGCCTACCTGGACACCTCGACCGCCCGCATGTCCGGGTGGGTCGAGGTCCGTACCGCCGGCGGTGCGGCCGCGACCGCGCACTGGTACTGCACCGCGCTGTGCGCGGCCCTCACACTGGGCGGCGGTCAGGTCGAGGCGGCGGTGCGCACGCGGCTCGCCTCTAACCTCGACGCCGCGGCGGCCCGGCTCGCCGCCGACCCCGCCCTGGACCTGGGCCTGCTGCTGGATCGGATCCGCGGTATCGAGATCGCGCGCCGCCTGGTCCAGCCCGACCGGGCCGGCGACGTCGCGCGGTGCCATGTGTGCGGGTGCACCGAGGACGACCCGTGCGCGGGCGGCTGCGCCTGGGTGCCGGGCGGCATGGAGGACACCTGCACCTCCTGCGCCCCGCCCGTGCCCTGCACGACCGCCGGGTGCGGTACGCCCGAGCACAAGGTCGACGGCAGTGACCCGGCGCTGTGGGGCTGGATCTGCGTGTGGGTCGGCGGCACGGACGCGCGGATGCGATGGGTGTGCTCGCCGCCGTGCGCCCTCGACGCCATCGAGGCCGGCGGCGCCGAACTCGCCGCCCAGGACACCGCGGCCGCGGCGGCGCCCTCCGAGGTGCCCCGCTGATGGCCGCCGCCCGCAAGCCCCCGGCCGTGGACGCGGACCTGTGGCGCATGCCGCCGGGCCTGCAGGCCAAGCTCGCGCTTCCGACGTCGCCGTGCAGCATCCCGCTGTGCGGGACCGTCGCACCGGTCCCGGGCGCCCGCGCGCAGGCCCTGACCGGGATGGTGCGCGTCAGCGTCTACGGCTCGGCCGAGCCTGCCCGGGTCTGGTGCGGCGGGCTGTGCGCCGCCTACGGGCTGGCGCTGGCCGAGGTCCGCGTCCGCCAGGCGCCCCGGTGAGGCGGCGCCGGCCGGTGCCGTGCGAGTCCCTCGCGCTGCCGCACGCGTACGCGTACACGCGGCTGTACGTCATCGGCTGGCGCTGCCCCCGGCACACGCCGGCAGCTGAGGCCGGGCGGCGCGAGACGCCGCCCGGCCCCGGCTGGCCGGCCCTGCGGGACCCCGAGGCGCCGCCCTGGACCCCGCCGCGACCGGCCGCGCCGGTCCTGCCGGTCCCGAATCCCTTCCGCCCGCCGCTGCCCAGATAGGAGACCCATGATCACTCCCGACAACCTCGCCGCGCGGTTCGCGCCGCCCATCACCAGCGGCCCGCTGTACGCCCGCCAGGTCGAAATCGCGGACAGCGCATACATGCTGGCCGAGAGCGTCCTGGACGCGCTGCCCCGCGGCCACCACCTCGACCGCGCCGTCGAGGCCCTGGAAACGGCGGTGCACCAGGTGTGGGCGGGCCTGAACGCTGTGTTCGCCGACACCGCCGCCAACGACCTCGCCGACCCGGTGCCGTCCGTCCTCAGCCCGGGGCCCGCCGCAGCCGCCACGGCCGGGGCCGCCCTGGGCGACCTCGCCCTGAACGTGTCGCTCTACCGGACCTGCGTCCGCACCTCGCGTCTCTTCCCGATCGCCCGGCTGGCCGCGCTCACGCTCGCCGACCTGGCAGACGAGCACGGATACATCGCCGACCGTGACCAGCCGTCCGTGGACGAGCTGTGCGCGGGCACCGGCTGCGGCCCGCAGGACGTCCTCGCCGCGATCGAGGAGCTGGCGGTCGGCGGCTGGATCGGCCGCCTCAACTGCGGCGACGGCGCGCCCACCCGGTACCAGCTCCGCACGCCCGCCACGCCCGCCCGCTGAAAGAGGCCTCGCTCATGCCTACACCCGCTGACTTCGCCGGGCGCCCCCGGACGACGCTGACCGCCCGCCCCGTCAC
>NZ_JAJSYW010000097.1:0-25242 GCF_036815005.1 Streptomyces sp. IBSBF 2435
GCACCCGGGGGGCGGGGGGCTGCGGGACCGCGGGTATCTCCGGCGCGGCCGGGTCGACCGGGTCGTCGAAGCCGGTCAGGTCGGGTATCAGGTCCGCCGCGGACGCGGCGGGCGCGGCCGGCGTGCCGTTCTGCCACACCGAGTCGTCCCAGTCGGGCTCGGGCGGGAAGCGCAGCGCGTCCCGCTGCCGCAGCAGCGCGCCGGCCTGGACGAAGCGCAGCGGCAGCCCCTCGGACTCGAACCACAGGTCGGCCGCCCAGGCGGTCTCGTCCTCCTCCAGGGGCCGGCCCGCGGCCAGCGTGAGCAGGTCGACGCAGGCGACCCGGGTGAGCCCGGAGAGGAAGATCTCCTCGACCATCGACTCGGCGGGAGGCGCGGGGACTTCGGGGGCCGCGGACACCAGGAAGGCGCACTCGGGGGCGGCGGCGAGCACCTCCTCCAGCGCGGCGCCGCCGAATTCCAGGTCGTCCACCACGACGACCGCGCCGGTCTCGCGCAGCAGCCCGGGCAGCTCAGCGCGGCTCGGGCGGTAGTCGTCGCCGGTGTAGACCGTGCTGTAGAGGGCGTGCAGGACGTCGCCCGCGGTACGCCGGTAGCCGGACAGCCACAGGACGCCGTCCGGGGCGAGGTCGGTACAGGCGTTGGCGACCGACTCCAGCAGCGCGGTACGCCCGGCGCCCGACGCGCCCGTGACGCGTACCGACCGGCCGCGGGCCAGCAGCCGGATCAGCCGCTCCCGCTCCTCGTCGCGCTCCAGCAGCGGCAGTTCGGGTCCCGGCGGGCCGGGCGGCGGGGAGGGCCGGTGGGCGGCGAGGTGCGCGGCGCGCTCCTCGCGGGTGCGCGCCACCGGGGTCCTGCGCTCCTGCGGCGGGCACGCCGTGACCTCGGTGCCGTCGATCGGGTTGATGGTGAGCACGTAGTCGGGTGTGACGATCCGCCGCACCCGGGCGCCGCCGCTCGGCGCCCCGGTGCCCGCGGTCAGCTCCAGCGGCTCGCGGGCCGGCCGCAGCGCCTTGGGCAGCGGCGCGGTGGCGTCGAAGAGCGAGGGCTCGACCGGGCGCAGCCCCGCGAAGGCGCTGGGGTCGGCCGGGCTGTCGAAGGGCGCGTCGAAGAACGGGTCGGGAGCGGGCTGCCCGTACGGCACCAGCGCGCCGCGGTCGGCGGGGCCGCCGCCGTTGCCGCCGCTCCTGACACCGAAGGCGTCGAACGGTTCGTCCTGCCCTGGGTGCTGGCCGTGCTCGCCGTTGTGCTGGTCCATGTCCTACGCCCCCATGAGCGTCACGTCAGGGGCGCCGCCGGGCCGCCGTCCGTGGCAGGCCGGCCCGATTCCCCTGGTCCGGCGTACGGGGTGGCACGCCTGCGGGCAATCCGAGTCCAAACTCTAAGCGCTCGCACCGTATCAATGAAGCGCAGGGGTGCCCGGCCGCCCTTACGTCACCTTTCGGCCTCGATCGCGAGGATGCGGTGCAGCCGGGTGGCCACCAGCAGCCGCTGCATCTGCGGCGGTACGTTGCGCAGCACCAGCCGGCGGTTGGCCCGGCCCGCCCTGCGGTGGGCGCCCATGATGACGCCGAGGCCGGTGGCGTCCCACGAGTCCAGCTCGGTCAGGTCGAGTACGAGATCACCGCGGCCGGAGTCGACCGCGGTGTGCAGGGCGGTACGGGCGTCCGCCGCGCTGCGGACGTCGAGGCGGCCCCCGACGACCAGCTCGGCGTGGTCGCCCCTGATATGCATAGTCGCTCCCGAAGAATTGCGGCACTCGTCGGTATGTCTTCACACACCTGACGGTCCGTCGCAAAGAGAAGTCGCCGTCTGTGAGCGAACCGAGACTGAATTCACTCATGTGAGTGACATTGCTTAGTACGGGTAGAAGCCCTGGCCGCTCTTACGGCCCAGATCCCCCGCGTCCACCATGCGCCGCATGATCTCCGGCGGGGCGAATTTCTCGTCCTGCGACTCGGCGTAGATGTTGCCCGCGGCGTGCAGCAGGATGTCCACGCCGGTGAGGTCGGTGGTGGCCAGCGGCCCCATGGCGTGCCCGAAGCCCAGTTTGCAGGCGGTGTCGATGTCCTCGGCCGAGGCGACCCCGGACTCGTAGAGCTTGACGGCCTCCACGACGAGCGCGGAGATCAGCCGGGTGGTGACGAAGCCGGCCACATCGCGGTTGACGACGATGCAGGTCTTGCCGACGCTTTCGGCGAACTCCCTGGCGCGGGCCAACGTGTCGTCACTGGTCTTGTAGCCGCGGACCAGTTCGCACAGCTGCATCATCGGCACCGGCGAGAAGAAGTGCGTGCCGACGACCCGCTCGGGGTGCTCGGTCGCGGCGGCGATCTTGGTGATCGGGATGGCCGAGGTGTTGGACGCCAGGACGGTGCCGGGGCCGGTGATCCGGTCCAGGGTGCGGAAGATCTCCTGCTTGACCTCGATCTTCTCGAAGACCGCCTCCACCACCAGGTCGGCGTCCGCGACGGCGCCGAGGTCTGTGGTGGTGCTGATCCTGCCCAACGCCGCCTCGGCGTCGGCCGGTTCGAGCTTGCCCTTGGCCACGAAACGGTCGTACGACGCCTTGATGCCGTCGGTCCCGCGCGTCAGCGCCTCGTCCGTGACGTCCCGCAGGATCACCTCGTAACCCGCCTGGGCCGCCACTTGCGCGATGCCCGAGCCCATCAGTCCGGCTCCTACGACGGCGAGCTTCTTCGCCACGGCACACACCTCTCCGTTGGGGTATCTGGCCGGACCCTAGCGCCGGTTCGGGGCCCGGCGCAGCATGATGTCGGGCGCGTCACCGTGTGTCCTTGGTCGCACGGACCCGGCCCCGCAGGCCCTACGCTCGACGGCATGGTCAATCTCACCCGCATCTACACCCGCACCGGCGACGACGGTACGACCGCGCTCGGCGACATGAGCCGTACCGCGAAGACCGACACCAGGATCGCCGCGTACGCCGACGCCAACGAGGCCAACGCGGTCATCGGCACCGCCCTGGCGCTCGGCGGGCCGGCCGAGGACGTGGCGGCCGTGCTGGTCCGCGTGCAGAACGACCTCTTCGACGTCGGCGCCGACCTGGCCACCCCGGTCGTGCCGGACCCGAAGTATCCGCCGCTGCGGGTCGAGCAGAGCTACGTGGACCGGCTGGAGGCGGACTGCGACAGCTTCCTGGACGGCCTGGACAAGCTCCGCAGCTTCATCCTGCCCGGCGGCACGGCGGGCGCTGCGCTGCTGCACCAGGCCTGTACGGTGGTCCGCCGCGCGGAGCGCTCCACCTGGGCGGCGCTGGCCGAACACGGCGACACGATGAACCCGCTGACGGCCACTTACCTCAACCGGCTCTCCGACCTGCTCTTCATCCTGGCCAGGACGGCCAACAAGGAGCACGGGGACGTGCTGTGGGTGCCGGGCGAGAACCGGTGAGGCGGCGCCCCGCTCAGGCGACGTTGACGCGCTGGCCGGGCGGGGCCGCTTCCAACCAGGCCAGGAACCCGGTGAGGGCGTCGTCGCTCATCGCCAGTTCGAGCCGCAGGCCGCGGTGCTCGCAGGTCAGGACGACCGCGTCGGACAGCAGCGCCAGCTCTTCGGAGCCGCGCGGCTCCCTGCGGCCCTCGACCTCGATCGAGGGGCGCTCCAGCACCCGGCGCGGCCGGAAGGCGTAGGAGAAGATCCGGAACCACTCGACCCGGTCGCCGTTGTAGCGGGCCACCCCGTAGACCCAGCCCTTGCCGGTGGGCTCGGCGCCCTCCTGCGGGGCCACCCGCAGGCTGCAGTCGAAGGTGCCGCCCGGGCGCTGGATCAGGCGGCGGCGCAGCCCGAGGACGAACAGCGCCAGCAGGATCGCTCCCACGACGGCGCCGACCAGTTCCACCGAGAGGATCACGTCCACCGATCTCCTCTCCTGGGACTGGTTGCCGACCGTGCCGCGCGCCCTGTGTGTGCTGCCCTTGCTGTACCGGAGCCGCGGACCGCCCCGAGGGGCAGCCCGCGGCGCCATGGTCCTGCTCCCGCGGTGGCGCCGAGCTGTGCGGCGCCCCGCCGGTGGTGGTTCAGTGCGCGCCCGCCGCGGCGGCCAGCCGGACCTCGGCGCGGCGCTCGGCGCCCGCGTCGGCCTCGGACTTGGAGCGCTCCAGCGCCCGCTCGGCCCGTGCGACGTCGATCTCCTCGGCCAGCTCGGCGATCTCGGCGAGAATCGAGAGCTTGTTGTCCGCGAAGGAGAGGAAGCCGCCGTGCACGGCGACGACCACGGTGCCGCCGTCGGCCGTACGGACCGTCACGGGACCTGACTGCAGCACTCCGAGCACCGGCTCGTGCGACGGCATGATGCCGATGTCACCGGACATGGTGCGGGCGATGACCATGGCGGCCTCCCCGGACCAGATGCTGCGGTCCGCGGCCACCACCTCGACGTGAATATCGGCCAAGACGGCTCCTCGGGTCGGCACCCACCGGGTGAGGGGGGTGCGTAAGACAAAGAATAAGGGCTGCGAGAGGGGGGCAGAGACCGTCTGCCCCCCTCACGCCACGGCCCTGGGTCAGCTGACGCCGAGCTTGGCGGCGTTCGCCTTCAGGTCGTCCAGGCCACCGCACATGAAGAAGGCCTGCTCCGGGAAGTGGTCGTACTCGCCGTCGGCGATGGCGTTGAACGCCGAGACCGACTCGTCCAGCGACACGTCGGAGCCGTCCACACCGGTGAACTGCTTCGCCGCGTGGGTGTTCTGCGACAGGAAGCGCTCGATGCGGCGGGCCCGGAAGACGGTGAGCTTGTCCTCTTCGCCCAGTTCGTCGATGCCGAGGATGGAGATGATGTCCTGGAGGTCCTTGTACTTCTGCAGGATGCCCTTGACGCGCATGGCGCAGTCGTAGTGGTCCTGCGCGATGTAGCGCGGGTCCAGGATGCGGGACGTGGAGTCCAGCGGGTCCACCGCGGGGTAGATGCCCTTCTCCGAGATCGGCCGCGAGAGCACGGTCGTCGCGTCGAGGTGGGCGAAGGTGGTGGCGGGCGCCGGGTCGGTCAGGTCGTCCGCGGGGACGTAGATCGCCTGCATCGAGGTGATCGAGTGACCGCGGGTCGAGGTGATCCGCTCCTGGAGCTGGCCCATCTCGTCGGCCAGGTTCGGCTGGTAACCCACCGCGGACGGCATACGGCCGAGCAGCGTGGAGACCTCGGAACCCGCCTGGGTGAACCGGAAGATGTTGTCGATGAAGAACAGCACGTCCTGGTTCTGCACATCGCGGAAGTACTCCGCCATGGTCAGGCCGGCCAGCGCGACCCGCAGCCGGGTGCCCGGCGGCTCGTCCATCTGGCCGAAGACCAGCGCGGTCTGCGGGAGTACGCCGGACTCGGCCATCTCCGCGATGAGGTCGTTGCCCTCACGGGTGCGCTCGCCGACGCCGGCGAAGACGGAAACGCCCTCGTGCAGCTTGGCCACACGCATGATCATTTCCTGGATCAGCACGGTCTTGCCGACGCCCGCGCCGCCGAACAGGCCGATCTTGCCGCCCTTGACGTACGGGGTCAGCAGGTCGACGACCTTCAGGCCGGTCTCGAACATCTCGGTCTTGGACTCGAGCTGGTCGAAGGCCGGGGCCTTGCGGTGGATCGGCCAGCGCTCGGTGACCTCGGACTCGGCCTCCGGCTCGTTCAGGATCGCGCCCAGGGTGTTGAAGACGCGGCCCTTGGTGACGTCGCCGACCGGCACGGTGATGCCGTTGCCGGTGTCGGTCACCGGGGACTGGCGGACCAGGCCGTCGGTGGGCTGCATGGAGATGGCGCGGACCAGGCCGTCGCCGAGGTGCTGCGCGACCTCGAGGGTCAGCGTCTTGGTCTCGCCGGCCCGGGTCGGGTCGGCGACGTCGACCTTCAGCGCGTTGTAGATCTCCGGCATGGCGTCGACGGGGAACTCCACGTCGACGACCGGGCCGATGACCCGCGCCACCCGGCCGGTGGCGGTGGTCTCAACGGTGTCAATAGGGGCTGTCATAGTGGTCAGTCACTCCCCGCGTTCGCGTCGGCCAGGGCACTGGCACCGCCGACGATCTCGCTGATTTCCTGGGTGATGTCGGCCTGTCGGGCCGCGTTGGCAAGCCGCGTGAGCGACTTGATCAGATCTTCCGCGTTGTCGGTCGCCGACTTCATCGCCCGGCGGCGGGCCGCGTGCTCGGAGGCGGCGGCCTGCAGCAGGGCGTTGTAGATGCGGCTCTCGACGTACCGCGGCAGCAGCGCGTCCAGCACGCCTTCCGCGGACGGCTCGAACTCGAACAGCGGCAGCGCCTGGGGCTTGGAGGGCTCCCCTTCGCCGCCGGCCGGCTTGTCCGAGATCGCCAGCGGCAGCAGCCGCCGGTCGACCGGGCTCTGGGTCATCATCGACACGAACTCGGTGAACACGATGTGCAGCTCGTCCACCCCGCCCTCGGCCGTGTCCGCCAGCACCGACGCGATCAGCGGTGTCGCCACCGCCTTGGCGTCGGCGTACGACGGGCTGTCCGAGAAGCCGGTCCAGGACTGGGTGACCTCGCGCTCACGGAAACCGAAGTACGCCAGGCCCTTGCGGCCGACGATGTAGCTGTCGACCTCCTTGCCCTCCGCGCGCAGCCGCTCGGTGAGCCGGTCGGCCGCCTTGATCGCGTTGGACGAGTAGCCGCCGGCCAGGCCGCGGTCGCTCGTGATGAGCAGGACCGCGGCTCGGCTCGGGTTCTCGGCCTCGGTGGTCAGCGGGTGCTTGGTGTTGGAGCCGGTCGCGACCGCCGTGACCGCCCGGGTCAGTTCATCGGCGTACGGGGACGAGGCCGCCACCTGGCGCTGCGCCTTGACGATGCGCGAGGCGGCGATCATCTCCATCGCCTTGGTGATCTTCTTCGTGGCGGAGACGGTCTTGATCCGGCGCTTGTAAACCCGAATCTGTGCGCCCATGCGATCAGCCCTCGACCAGCAGCGCGCCCGCGGACGTCTCGAACTGCTTCTTGAAGGCGTCGACCGCCTCGGTCAGCGCGGAGACGGTGCCGTCCTCCAGCTTGCCGGTCTCGACAATGCCGGTGAGCAGCGACTTGCGCTCGCGGTGCAGGTAGTCCAGCAGCTCGCGCTCGAAGCGGCGGACGTCCTCGACGGGGACGTCGTCCAGCTTGCCGGTGGTGCCGGCCCAGATGGAGACGACCTGGTCCTCGATCGCGTAGGGCGCGTACTGGCCCTGCTTGAGCAGCTCGACCATCCGCTGGCCGCGCTCCAGCTGCGCCTTGGAGGCCGCGTCCAGGTCGGAACCGAAGGCCGCGAAGGCCTCCAGCTCACGGAACTGGGCGAGGTCCACGCGCAGCCGGCCCGCGACGCTGCGCATCGCGCGCAGCTGGGCGGAGCCGCCGACCCGGGAGACCGAGATACCGACGTTCAGCGCGGGGCGCTGGCCGGCGTTGAAGAGGTCGGACTCCAGGAAGCACTGGCCGTCGGTGATGGAGATGACGTTGGTCGGGATGAACGCCGACACGTCGTTGGCCTTGGTCTCCACGATCGGCAGACCGGTCATGGAGCCGGCGCCCAGGTCGTCGGAGAGCTTGGCGCAGCGCTCCAGCAGGCGGGAGTGCAGGTAGAAGACGTCGCCGGGGTAGGCCTCGCGGCCCGGCGGGCGGCGCAGCAGCAGCGAGACGGCGCGGTAGGCGTCGGCCTGCTTGCTCAGGTCGTCGAAGACGATGAGGACGTGCTTGCCCTGGTACATCCAGTGCTGGCCGATGGCCGAGCCGGTGTAGGGGGCGAGGTACTTGAAGCCGGCCGGGTCGGACGCCGGGGCGGCGACGATGGTCGTGTACTCCAGGGCGCCGGCCTCCTCCAGCGCGGCGCGTACGCCGGCGATGGTGGAGCCCTTCTGGCCGATGGCGACGTAGATGCAGCGGACCTGCTTCTGCGGGTCGCCGCTGCGCCAGTTGTCGCGCTGGTTGATGATCGTGTCGATGGCCAGGGCGGACTTGCCGGTCTGGCGGTCGCCGATGATCAGCTGGCGCTGGCCGCGGCCGATCGGGGTCATCGAGTCCACGGCCTTGAGGCCGGTCTGCATCGGCTCGTGCACCGACTTGCGCTGCATGACCGTGGGGGCCTGCAGTTCGAGTGCGCGGCGGCCGTCGGTCTCGATCTCGCCGAGGCCGTCGATCGGGGTGCCGAGCGGGTCGACGACCCGGCCCAGGTAGCCCTCGCCGACCGCCACCGACAGCACCTCACCGGTGCGGTGCACCGGCTGGCCCTCCTCGATGCCGTTGAACTCGCCGAGGACGATCGCGCCGATCTCGCGCTCTTCGAGGTTCAGCGCGAGGCCGAGGGTGCCGTCCTCGAACCGCAGCAGTTCGTTCGCCATCGCCGAGGGCAGGCCCTCGACCTTCGCGATGCCGTCTCCGGCAACGCTGACCGTGCCGACCTCCTCGCGCGAGGCCGCGTCCGGCTGGTACGACTGGACAAACGTCTCCAGTGCGTCCCGGATCTCCTCCGGCCGGATCGTGAGCTCCGCCATCTGGGTTCCCTGCTCTCCTTGTTGGGCCCGAAGTCTTCTTTGAGGGGCGTCGGCCCAACGCGGGCCGTCAGTGCTTGCTGTGCTTGTCGATGTACCGATGATGCTGCCGTCGATGCTGTTGTCAGCCGGCCATCCGGCGGGACGCCTCGTCGAGGCGGTCCGCGATGGAGCCGTTGATGACCTCGTCGCCGATCCGCACCCGGACCCCGCCGAGGACCGCGGGGTCCACGTCCAGGTTCAGATGCACCGGGCGGCCGTAGATCCTGGCCAGGGCGTCACCGAGCCGACGCTTCTGCGTCTCGCTCAGCGGAATCGCCGAGACCACCTCCGCCACCGTCCGGCCGCGGCGGGCCGCGGCCAGCTTGGACAGGGATTCGATCCCGCCTTCAAGGCTACGTCCTCGCGGCGCGGTGACCAGCCGGGTGACCAGCCGTTCCGTGACCGGTTTGGCGCGGCCGCCCAGCAGTGTGTGCAGCAGGTCGGCCTTGGCGGCGCCCTGTCCTGCCCGGCCGCTGAGTGCGGCGCGCAGGTCGGGGCTGCCCGCGGCGATCCGGCCGAAGCGGAACAGCTCGTCCTCGACCTCGTCGAGCGTGCCGTCACGCTCGGCTGCGGTCAGGTCGGCGGTGTCCGCCAGTTCCTCCAGCGCGTCCACCAGGTCGCGGGACCGCGACCAGCGGGACCGCACCATGCCGGCGAACAGGTCGGTGCTGTCCGCGCCGAGCTGGCTGCCCACCAGCCGCCGGGCGAGCCCGGCCTTGGCCTCACCGGACTGCGCCGGGTCGGTCAGGGCGCGGCGCAGCGACGACTCGCGGTTCAGCAGCGCGGTCACGGCGGCCAGATCGTCGGCCAGCACGGTCGCGTCGACCGTAGGGGCCTCCCCAGCGAAGCGAGGGGAACTGTCGGTCAGCGCGTCCAGCCGTTCCCTGGCGCCGGCCAGCGCGTCGCGGCTTGCGCCGTTCATCGGGCCGCCCCGGCGCCTGCCCCGTTGCCCGCTCCGGCGTCCGCCGAACCGTCGAGGCTGTCCAGGAAGCGGTCGATGGTACGGCTCTGCCGGGCGCTGTCCTCCAGGGACTCGCCCACCAGCTTGCCGGCGAGGTCGGTGGCGATCCTGCCGACCTCCTGGCGCAGGGTGACGGTCACCTGGCGGCGGTCCGCGTCGATCTGGGCATGGCCCGCGGCGACGATGGCGTCCCGTTGGCGCTGGCCCTCCTCGCGCATCTCCGCGATGATCACCGCACCCTGCTCGCGTGCCTGCTCGGTGATCCGGGCCGCCTCGTGGCGGGCCTCGGCGAGCTGGGCCTTGTACTCCTCAAGCGTGCGGTTGGCTTCGGCCTGCGCCTTCTCCGCGCGCTCCAGGCCACCCTCGATCGCGTCGTGCCGCTCTGCAAGGGTCTTCTGGATGTTCGGAAGCAGCTTCTTTCCGAGGATGCCGAAGACGATGAAGAAGCAGAGCAGGCCGACAACCAGTTCCGCGGTGTCGGGGATGAGCGGGTTCTGCGCCCCCTCCTCCGCAAGGAAGGTCATCATGTCTGAACCTTTCGTCGAGTGGCTACTGGTCGGGGGTCCAGGTCACTTCTGGAAGATGAAGGGGACGACCAGGCCGAGCAGTGCGAGGACCTCGCAGAGCGCGAAGCCGAGGAACATGTTGGTGCGGATGATCGGCATGGCCTCGGGCTGGCGGGCCATGGCCTCGATGGAGTGGCCGAAGACCAGGCCGATACCCACGCCGGGGCCGATGGCGGCGAGGCCGTAGGCGACCGCGCCCAGGCGGCCGGCGGTGGTGGCAGCGGCGAGGTTAACGAACTCGGCAGACATTTCCCTGTCTTCCTTTGTGATGCGGTCCGATGGGGGGCTTCCCAGCGGAGGATTCGGTGGGTGGCGTTCGGGTGCGGGTCAGTGACCCTCTTCGAGCGCTCCGCTGATGTAGATCGAGGCGAGCAGCGTGAAGATGTACGCCTGAAGGAACTGGATCAGCAGCTCGAAGGCCGTCATGAAGATGGCCAGCGCGAACGAGCCGCCGGACACCGCGGTCATGATCGACGGGGTGAGCAGGTACCAGCTCGCCACGCTGAACATCACGATCAGCATGTGGCCGGCGAACATGTTGGCCCACAGCCGCACCGCGAGGGTGAACGGCCGGGTGATCACGTTCTGGACGAACTCCAGCAGCACGATCAGCGGCACCAGCGGCTTGGGCAGGCCCTCGATCCAGACCAGGTTCTTGACGCCGCCGCGGAAGCCGTGCGTCTTGAAGGTCAGGTACATGTAGGTGATGAACACCAGCGCGGCCAGGCCGACCGGGAACGCGAACCGGGACATCGCCGGGAACTGCGCCGCCGGGATGATCGACATGATGTTCATGAACCACACGAAGAAGAAGATCGACGCGAGGAAGGGGACGTACTTGTCGCCCTTCTTGCCGATCACCTCGCGGGCGATGCTGCGGGCGACGAACGTGTAGCCGATCTCGCCGACCAGCTGCAGCTTGCCCGGGACCAGCTTGGGCTTGTTGAACGCCGCCCAGAAGAAGCCCACCACCAGCACCATGCAGATGATCGCCAGCAGCATCGGCTTGGTGAAGTCGAAGCTGCCGATGCTGAAGATCGGCTTGAAGTCGAACGAGTTGAGGCCCGGAGCGGGGAATGCGCAGTCGTGCTGGATGTGGCATCCAGCCTCAGCGAGCAGCGTGTGGGCACTCACCCGTGACTCCTTCGTCGTGACGCATAAGTAACGGCAACCTTGTGTGTCAGCGCGGCTGGTGAGGCCGCTGGTCGGCACGGCGGACGAGGCGTGGCGAAGTCACCACGGTCCGCTGGGAGCCCGCATCGAAGACCGGGCACCCGGGCTCCGCGCCGCGTCCGCGGCCCTGGATCCGAATACACCGATGGGCGCGGGGGCAGCACCTTCCTCAAGCGTGAGGGGCCTCCACGTCCAGATGCGTTTCCGGACGATAGCAGATGGAATTGCAGCCTCTTTACCCGCCCCTTGGCACCGCGCATCATTCGGCCGGGGGGGCGGAGGGAGCGGGGTCGACGTACAGCATCCGGGAGGTGAGGCTCTGCTTGACCTGACCGCCCACCCAGGACAGCGCGGTCACCAGCAGCGTGAGGCCGAAGGCCCGGCCGCTGAACAGGGTGGTGTCCTTGAAGACGACGATGAAGATGCCGATCATCAGGATCTGCACGGCGTAGACCAGCATCCCCGCGGCCATGGCGACTTGGGGCCGGTCCTCGGTCATCGTCATCAGCACCCAGGAGCCGAACGCGAAGAAGACCGCGACCACCAGGACTGCCATCAGCCCGCCGACGAGGCCTTTTTCGCCTGCGAGTACGGCGCTGAGGACGGTGGCGACAACTCCGACGGGGGCGGCGATGTACGCGGCACCCCTGAGGATTCGGGCGTCGTTCTGCTGCATGGTGACGGCTCCTCCGGCGGGAGTTGGGGCAAGCGGGTGTCGTCGGAGACGAGCGAGTCAGGGAACGAGGATGTGACCTCGTGCCGGACGACCGCTCTTCCGGTCCTTCGGCACGTTCCCTGCTTTCGTGAACGGTATCACAAAGTATTTGATGCGGTCTTTACCATGGACATGTGCTGCCTGTCACAGGACTGTGCTCGCGACACGCCGTCCGTTTCTCCGGAGTTGTACCTGTACGTGTCCGGTGAAGACGTCGCCGGGATGACAGCCTACGGCGTCGTCAGGGACGGGTCTCCACCGGGCTGCGCTGCTCGGAGTGCCGGTCCGGCCTGCGATCGGGCAGTTGCGAGCGGTCACCGATCGCGGTCGAGCCGTGCAGGGCGGGCCGGTCGGGCGAGCGCATCTCCCGCTCGGCGGCGGCGGCTCCGGCCGCGAGCCGCCGGCGGCGGCGCCGGTAGCGCGGCGGCACCACGGACTCCGCCCAGTCGGGGGCGGCCGGCTTGAAGCGCGGCAGCAGCAGGACGACCAGGCCGACCGCGCTGAGCGCGACGATGACCAGCACGATCAGCAGGCTGGAGGAGTTGACCGAGAAGGCCACCGCGGCGAAGGCGAACAGCGCGCACCAGAAGTACATGATCAGCACCGCCCGGCTGTGCGAGTGCCCGATCTCCAGCAGCCGGTGGTGCAGGTGGCCGCGGTCGGCGGCGAAGGGCGACTGGCCCTTCCAGGTCCTGCGGACCACCGCGAGCACCAGGTCGGCGGCCGGGATCGCGATCATCGTCAGCGGCAGCAGCAGCGGCATGTAGACCGGCACCATGAAGTGCACGGTCTCCCGGGTCGATCCGGTGAAGGAGGTGATCGCGTCGGGGTCGACCTGGCCGGTGATGGAGATCGCGCTGGAGGAGAGCACCAGGCCGATCAGCATCGAGCCCGAGTCGCCCATGAAGATCCGCGCAGGGTGGATGTTGTGCGGCAGGAAGCCCAGGCACATCCCGATCAGGATCGCGCTGAACAGCGTGGCGGGCGCGGCGGCTTCGACGCCGTAGCCGTACCACATGCGGTAGGCGTACATGAAGAACGCGACCGAGGCGATGCACACCATGCCGGCCGCGAGGCCGTCGAGGCCGTCCACGAAGTTGACCGCGTTGATGGTGATCACCACCAGCGCGACGGTGAGCAGCGTGGACTGCACCGGGGTCAGCGCGACCGGCCCTACGCCGGGCACCGGCAGCCACAGGATGGTGAGGCCCTGGAGCACCATGACGCCGGCCGCGATCATCTGCACGCCGAGCTTGATGAGCGCGTCCACGCCCCACTTGTCGTCCAGCACGCCCAGCAGCCAGATCAGCCCGGCGCCCGACAGCAGCGCGCGCGGCTCGTTGGACAGCGAGAAGACGTCGCCGATGTTGGACAGGTGCGCCGCGACCAGCAGGCCGGCGCACAGGCCGCCGAACATCGCGATGCCGCCGAGCCGCGGAGTGGGCTCGCGGTGCACGTCACGTGCCCTGATGGGCGGCATCGCGCCGGCGGCGATGGCGAACTTCCGTACCGGCGCGGTCAGCAGATACGTGACCGCTGCGGCGACGAAAAGGGTCAGCAGATACTCGCGCACGAGCCGCCTCCGACGGTTTCGGGGGCGTAGCGGTGCTGCGCACACGTCCGGGGGTGGTACCTCACAGCGTCACACCCTAGTGGTGGCCGGGCCGGGACGGCGAACACCTGTTGAGACTCACAGGCGGCCGCCGCGGTTGCGGCGGGTCCCGGGGCGGGGTGGGGCGGCCGGCCGGCGGGCCGGACCCGCGGCCGGTTCAGGACGGCCGGACGGTGGCGCCGACACCGGTCAGCGCGGTCACCATCGGGTCGAGCGCGGTGTGGATCTCCGCACCGATGCTGCGGAAGTACGAGATGGGGGCGCCGTACGGGTCGTGGACCTCGTCGGCGTCCGGGCTGGGGGCCAGCAGCCAGCCGCGCAGCGCGGCGGCGGCGCGGACCAGTGCCCTGGCCCGCTCGGTGACGCTGCCCTCGGGCAGGGTGGTGGTGTCTATGGCCCGCACCAGCCGGGTGAACTCCTTGAGCGTGAACGTCCGCAGACCCGCCGCGTGGCCCATCGAGATGACCTGGGCCCGGTGGTCGCGGGTCGCGGTGAGCACCAGGTCGGCGTCGATGACATGGTCGTCCAGCAGTTCCCTGCCGGTGAAGCCGGACGGGTCGGCGCCGTACTCGGCCAGCACCGCGGCGGCGTGCGCCTCCATCGGGGCGCCCTCGTGCCCCCAGGTGCCGGCCGACTCGACCAGCATGCCGGCCGCGCCGTCGCCGAGCCGCCGCACCAGCCCGTGCCGGGTCAGCCGCTCGGCCATCGGCGAGCGGCAGACGTTGCCGGTGCAGACATGGAGGATGCGGAAGACGTCACCGCTCTCCCCCGGGACGACGCGCTGTACGTACTCCGTGTACCCCCGTATGCCGCGCCCGTCGGGCGTGGTCAATTGCGCTCCTCCAGGTCGGGTACGACCTTGCGCAGCTCCTCGGCGCTGATCGCCCCTGCCCGCAGCAGTACCGGCACCCTGCCGGTGACGTCGACGATCGAGGACGGTACGGCGGCGGGCGTGGGGCCGCCGTCCAGATAGACCGCCACGGAGTCGCCCAGCATGCCCTGGGCGGCGTCGCAGTCCTGCGGCGAGGGCATCCCGGTCAGGTTGGCGCTGGAGACCGCCATCGGCCCTGTGGCGGTGAGCAGTTCGATCGCGACGGGGTGCAGCGGCATCCGTACCGCGACCGTGCCGCGGGTGTCGCCGAGGTCCCAGGACAGCGACGGCTGGTGCTTGGTGACCAGGGTCAGCGCGCCGGGCCAGAAGGCGTCGACCAGCTCCCATGCCTGCTCGGAGAAGTCGGTGACGATGCCGTGCAGGGTGTTCGGCGAGCCGACGAGCACCGGCGAGGGCATGTTGCGGCCGCGGCCCTTGGCCTCCAGCAGGTCGCCGACGGCCTCGGTGTCGAAGGCGTCGGCGCCGATGCCGTAGACGGTGTCGGTCGGCAGCACGACGAGTTCGCCGCGCTTGATCGCCGACGTTGCCTCGCGCAGGCCGGTCGCCCGGTCGGTCGCATCCGAGCAGTCGTATCGCCGTGCCATGAGATGACCTCCGAAAGATGCTGTGCTGCCGGGTCCGGCGCCCGGTCGGCCCGCCTGGTCACGGCAGGGCCTTGCGGGCCGAGGTGAAGCGCGGGCGGTTGTTGAGATCGGGGTGGTCGGCCGCGTCCGCCCAGCCCGCGTCCTCCTTGAAGATCCACGGCACCTGGCCGCCCTGCGAATCGGCGTGCTCGATGACGACGACCCCGCCGGGCCGCAGCAGCCGGTGCGCGGTGCGCTCGATGCCGCGGATGGTGTCGAGGCCGTCCTCGCCGGAGAAGAGTGCCAGTTCCGGGTCGTGGTCGCGGGCCTCGGGTGCCACATGCTCCCACTCGGTGAGCGGGATGTAGGGCGGATTGGAGATGACCAGGTCGACCTGGCCGTTGAGGTCGGGGAAGGCGGTCAGCGCGTTGCCCTGGCGCAGGTCGACCTTGCTGCCCCGGACGTTTCTGCGGGCGTAGTCCAGGGCGTCCTCGGACAGCTCCACGGCGTGCACACGGGAGCGCGGCACCTCCTGGGCCAGCGCGAGCGCGATGGCGGCGGAGCCGGTGCACAGGTCCACGATCAGCGGCTCGGCGACGTCCATGGCGCGTACCGCGTCTATCGCCCAGCCGACCACCGACTCGGTCTCCGGGCGCGGCACGAACACCCCTGGTCCGACCGCGAGTTCGAGATAGCGGAAGAAGGCACGGCCGGTGATGTGCTGGAGCGGTTCGCGGGCCTCGCGGCGGGCGATGGCCTCCCAGTAGCGCGCGTCGAAGTCGGTGTCGGGGACGCTGTGCAGCTCACCGCGTTTGACGCCGTGGATGTACGCGGCCAGCTCCTCGGCGTCGAAGCGCGGGGAGGGCACCCCGGCGTCGGCGAGCCGCTGGGCGGCCTGCGCCACCTCGGCGAGCAGCAGGTTCACCGTCCGCCCCCTCAGCTCGCGTCGCCGGCCGCGGCCAGTTTGGCGGCGGAGTCGGCGTCCACACAGGCCTGGATCATGCTGTCGAGGTCGCCGTCCAGGACCTGGTCGAGGTTGTAGGCCTTGAAGCCGACGCGGTGGTCGGAGATGCGGTTCTCCGGGAAGTTGTAGGTGCGGATCCGCTCGGAGCGGTCCACGGTGCGCACCTGGCTGCGGCGGGCGTCGGACGCCTCGCGCTCGGCCTCCTCCTGGGCGGCGGCCAGCAGCCGGGAGCGCAGGATGCGCATCGCCGACTCCTTGTTCTGCAGCTGGCTCTTCTCGTTCTGGCACGAGACGACCAGGCCGGAGGGCAGGTGGGTGATGCGGACCGCGGAGTCGGTGGTGTTGACGGACTGGCCGCCGGGACCCGAGGAGCGGTAGACGTCGATCCGCAGGTCGTTGGGGCCGATCTCGACCTCGACGTCCTCGGCCTCCGGGGTGACCAGCACGCCGGCCGCGGAGGTGTGGATACGCCCCTGGGACTCGGTCGCGGGCACCCGCTGCACCCGGTGGACGCCGCCCTCGTACTTCAGCCGGGCCCACACGCCCTGGCCGACCTCGTGGCTGGCCTTGGCCTTCACGGCGACCTGGACGTCCTTGTAACCGCCGAGGTCGGACTCGTTGGCGTCCAGGATCTCGGTCTTCCAGCCGACCCGCTCGGCGTACCGCAGATACATCCGCAGCAGGTCGCCGGCGAACAGCGCGGACTCCTCGCCGCCCTCCCCCGCCTTGACCTCGAGGATCACGTCCTTGTCGTCGCTGGGGTCGCGGGGCACCAGCAGCAGCCGCAGCCGCTCGGTCAGCTCGCCGCGCTCCTTGTCCAGCTCCTTGACCTCGGCGGCGAAGTCGGGCTCCTCGGCGGCGAGTTCGCGTGCGGTCTCGATGTCGTCGCCGGTCCGCCGCCAGGCGCGGTAGGTGCTGACGATGGGGGTCAGTTCCGCATAGCGCTTGTTGAGCCGGCGGGCGTTGGCCTGGTCGGCGTGGACCGCGGGGTCGGCAAGCTGCTTCTCGAGGTCGGCATGCTCGCCGATCAGTTCCTCGACCGCCTCGAACATCATCAATCCCTAGCTGGAAGAAGTCTGGAAGGAGTAGGTGGGACGACAAAGCGCCGGTCCGGTCGCCCTGGGCGGGGCGACCGGGAGCCGGCGCTTTCGGGTCGCTACTTCTTCGCGGACCCGGCGGCCTTGCCGAAGCGGGCCTCGAAGCGGGCCACACGGCCGCCGGTGTCGAGGATCTTCTGCTTGCCCGTGTAGAACGGGTGGCACTCGGAGCACACTTCGGCGCGGATCTGGCCGCTCGTCTCGGTGCTGCGGGTGGTGAACGAGGCGCCACAGGTGCAGGTGACCTGGGTCTCGACGTACTCGGGGTGGATCTCGCGCTTCAAGGGTGCTCCTAGGTTCGGGAGGGCGCCGGGTCGCTCCGCGGGTTTGCGTCACGTGAACCGGGGCCAGCGGACCAGTCTGCCAGCACTGGCCGCATCTCCCAAAACCAGGTCGTAGGCGGGATAATTCCCTCCCGGTACGATTTTACGTTTCCGCAGGTCGGCGGGCTGGCGGCGGGGTCAGGGGGGCGGGCCCTGGCCGGCCGAGGGGCCGACGACCTTGCCGGCGTCGACCTTGTCGGCGGCCGAGCCCTTGACGGCGGCGGCCGGGATCGGCTTGTCGGCGCGCAGCGCGGCCCACACCATCGCGGCCTTGGCCGCGATGGGCTGCACCCGGTTGCGGTCGGTGGGGGCGTACCGCACCGGCAGGGTGACCATGTGGATGTGGCCGGACTTGAGGTTGCGGACGCTCTGCGCCAGGCCCATCACCCGGCCGACCGAGCCGAGCCCCGTGTCGGTGGTGATGGCGCTGGTCGCGGTGTCGGCGACGGAGAACAGCTTGGTGGGGCTGGTCAGCAGCCCCAGGCCGCTGATCCGGTCCATCAGCGCCTTGAGGAAGGACTGCTGGAGCTGGATACGCCCCAGGTCGCTGCCGTCCGCCACGCCGTGCCTGGTGCGGACCAGGCCGAGCGCCTGGTCGCCGTCCAGGGTGTGGGTGCCGGCGGCCAGCGTCAGATGGCTCTTGGTGTCGCTGATGGCCTTCGTGGTGGTCAGCGGGACCCCGCCGAGCGCGTTGACCAGGTGCGTGAAGCCGGTGAAGTCGACCTCGACGTAGTGGTCCATCCGCAGCCCGGTCAGTGACTCGACCGTCTTGACCGCGCAGACCGGGCCGCCGACCTCGTAGGCGCTGTTGAACATCGCCTGCGGGGCGCCCGCCACGGTGCCGCCGCCGGGCTTGGCGCAGGCGGGGCGGCTGATCAGGGTGTCCCGGGGGATGCTGACCACGCTGGCGCTGCGGTGGCCCTTTGCCAGGTGCACGATCATCGCGGTGTCCGAACGGGCGGTGCCGCTGTCGTGGCCGTAGCCGCGGTTGGCGCCGGAGCGGGAGTCCGAGCCGAGCACCAGGATGTCCATCGAGCCGTTGCCGAGCTTGACCGGCCGGTCGGCGCCGAGCGCCGAGTCGATGTCGACGCTGTGGATGTTGCCGTCGAGCCGGACGTACAGGTACCCGGCGCCGCCCGCCCCCGCCAGCACGACCCCGGCCGCGACCCACGCGGTGATCCGCAGGCCTCGGCGCCTGCGCCGCGCCCCGAGGGGAGTGGCGCCGGTGTGCGGTTGCCGGTCGTCCGTGTCGGACATTCCTCCATCGTGCGCCGCCCCTGCCCCGGTCGGCATCCGGGGGAAACCGGGCTCACCCGCGTACGCCCAGGTCAAGGGGCATATGAACGACTTTATCCGCACGCCGGGCGACGAGGTGACCGCTGCGCCGAACGGGCGGGGCCGTCCGCGATGCCGCGGGGACGGGTCAGTCGTTGTTCTGGCCCGGCGTGGTCTTCGCGATCTGCATCAGGAACTCCGCATTGGACTTGGTCTGCTTCATCTTGTCCAGCAGCAGCTCGATCGCCTGCTGCTGGTCGAGCGCGTGCAGCACCCGGCGCAGCTTCCAGACGATGCCCAGCTCCTCGCCGCCGAGCAGGATCTCCTCCTTGCGCGTGCCGGACGCGTCCACGTCCACCGCAGGGAAGATGCGCTTGTCGGCGAGCTTGCGGTCGAGCTTGAGCTCCATGTTGCCGGTGCCCTTGAACTCCTCGAAGATCACCTCGTCCATCCGCGAGCCGGTCTCGACCAGCGCGGTGGCCAGGATGGTCAGCGAACCGCCGTCCTCGATGTTGCGCGCCGCGCCGAAGAAGCGCTTCGGCGGGTAGAGGGCGGTGGAGTCCACACCACCGGACAGGATGCGGCCTGAGGCGGGCGCGGCCAGGTTGTAGGCGCGGCCGAGCCGGGTGATCGAGTCCAGCAGCACGACCACGTCGTGGCCCAGCTCCACCAGGCGCTTGGCGCGCTCGATGGCCAGCTCGGCGACCGTGGTGTGGTCCTCGGCCGGGCGGTCGAAGGTCGAGGAGATGACCTCGCCCTTCACCGACCGCTGCATGTCGGTGACCTCTTCGGGACGCTCGTCCACCAGCACCACCATCAGGTGGCACTCGGGGTTGTTGGTGGTGATCGCGTTCGCGACGGCCTGCATGATCATGGTCTTACCGGTCTTCGGCGGGGCCACGATCAGACCGCGCTGGCCCTTGCCGATCGGCGAGACCAGGTCGATGATCCGGGTGGTCAGCACGCCGGGGTCGGTCTCCAGCTGGAGCCGGTCCTGCGGGTACAGCGGGGTGAGCTTGTTGAACTCCGGTCGGCCGCGCCCGGAGTCGGCGGCCATGCCGTTCGCCGAGTCCAGCCGGACCAGCGCGTTGAACTTCTCGCGGCGCTCGCCGTCCTTGGGCTGGCGGACCGCACCGGTGACGTGGTCGCCCTTGCGCAGCCCGTTCTTGCGGACCTGGGCCAGCGACACGTACACGTCGTTGGGACCCGGCAGGTAGCCGGAGGTGCGGATGAACGCGTAATTGTCGAGGATGTCGAGGATGCCGGCCACCGGGATCAGCACATCGTCGTCGGCGACCTGGACCTCGCCGCCGCCGGCGAACTCCTCGCGGCGGTTGCTGCCGCGGCCCCTGCGGTCGCGGTAGCGGCCCCTGCGACGGCCGCGGCCGTCACCGAACTCGTCGTCGTCCTGCGGGCCGCCGCCCTGACCGCCCTGGCCGCCCTGCTGCGGGCCCTGGCCCTGCGGCTGACCGCCGCCGCCCTGCTGCTGGCGGTCGCCGCGGTCCCGGCCCTGCCGGCTGCCGCCCTCGCCGCCGCCGTCCTCGCGGTTGCGCTGGCGGTCCCGCTGCCGCTCCCTGCGGTCGCCGCGCTGGCCGCGCTGGCGGTCCTGGCGGTCGTCGCCGCCGCCCTGCTGCTTGGCGTCGCCCTTGGCCTCGGCGCGGCCCTCGGCGGTGTCCGCGGCGGCCTCGGCCGTCCGGTCGGCCCGCTCGGTCTTCGCGGCCTTGGCCTGCTCACCGGCCGGCTGGCCGGGAATCTCGATCTGCTTCTGCTCCTGCCGCTGCTCGGGCGCCGCGGTGGCCGTCGCGGCGGCGGCCGGGGCCGCCTCCGCACCGGACTGCTCGAGGCGGGCCTTCGAGGTGGTGCGCCGCTTGGGCTTGTCCGCGACGGCGCCGTCGGCGGACGCCGTGGCGGTCGCGGCCGGCGCGGTCGCGCCGCCGCCGGCCTGGCGCTCCTTGATGGTCTCGATCAGCTGGCTCTTGCGCATCCGCGCGGTGCCCTTGATGCCGAGGCCTGAGGCGAGCTGCTGCAGTTCGGCCAGCACCATGCCGTCCAGGCCGGTCCCGGTCCTGCGGCGCCGCGACGCACTGGCCGTGGCAGCACCGGTAGCAGGCGCGGCGGCGTCGGACGAGGCGACAGTGTCATCTGCGCGCACGCCCATCAGATCGGTGGTGTCGCTCACGAAGGGTCCTTCCCTGGAGCGGACGTCGGCCTGTCTGGCTCGGCGACCGGTCGTGCTGTCCGGATCTGGGCGCTTCCGCTGCTCAGAACCCGGGGCGGTGGTCCGCCTGATGGCGGCAGAAATACATACGTGCCTTCGGCACGGAGGGAACTCGTGCCGAAATCCGGAGCGTGCTCAACACTGCTCGGGCAGAATCCGATGGCTCGGACCTTGCCTTACGCGGTGTGGGAGGCTCCCGGAAGAAAAGCGGTCCCACGGAAGGGACACAGTGCATCGCGCCCATCGGGCATCGAATGCAGGCTTGAGGTTAACACTACCGGATCCAACAAACATTCCCCCTCTCACGACCGGCAATCGTGTCACTGGCCCCCTGCCAGCGGCAGTACACACGCCCCGGACGCGTCCAGTGCCAGACGGGTCGCCGCCCAGCCCTCGCCCGCGCTCCGGGAGACCTTGTCGGCGGCCCCCTCGTCGGTGAACGCCAGGACCGTGGGTCCCGCGCCCGACACGACAGCGGGGACGCCGTCATTGCGCAACCGGTTGACCAGCGCCAGCGTTTCCGGCATCGCCGGCGCCCGGTAGTCCTGGTGCAGCCGGTCCTCGGTGGCCGGCAGCAGCAGCTCGGGACGCCTGGTCAGCGCCTCCACGAGCAGCGCGGCACGCCCGGCGTTGGCCGCCGCGTCCACATGCGGGACGGTGCGCGGCAGCAGCCCGCGCGCGGTCTCGGTCAGCACCGGCGTGGCGGGCACGAAGACCACCGGGACCAGCGAGGCCGCCGGGTCGAGCCGGACCGCCCGGGCCGCGCCGCCCTCGCTCCAGGCCACGGTCAGGCCGCCGAGCAGACACGCCGCGACATTGTCGGGGTGCCCCTCGATCTCGGTGGCCAATTCCAGAAGTGCGGTGTCGTCCAGTACGGACGGGCCGCCTATGGTGACCGCGCGGGCGGCGATGATGCCCGCGCAGATCGCGGCCGAGGACGAGCCGAGGCCGCGGCCGTGCGGAATGCGGTTCGCACACACCACCTCAAGGCCGCGCGGCTGGCCGCCGAGCAGGTCGAAAGCGGTGCGCAGCGAGCGTACGACGAGGTGTTTCTCGTCGCGCGCCAGCGTGTCGGCGCCCTCACCTGCGATGTCGACGTGCAGGCCCGAGTCGGCGACCCGCACCACGATGTCGTCGTAAAGCCCCAGTGCCAGGCCGAAGGCGTCGAACCCGGGCCCGAGGTTGGCGCTGGTCGCGGGGACGCGCACTCGTACGGCGGCAGCGCGGAACGCGGGACCGGCCATCTTTCGACGAATCTCCTTGTGCGGTTCGCCCTGCGGGCGCGGCGCCATTGCCGGGCGGCGGGGCGGGAGGGAGTGGCGATGCGGGGTGGCATCCGCCGGATTCGGGGCACACTGCGGTGCCGCTGGTTCCAGCTTATCGAAGGAAGGTTCTCCTGCGACATAGGGCGCACACACAGCGCTTGATGCGTGTCGCATCCTCGACGTGCGCCCCTCGCCTGCGGCGCGCCCATCGGTAAGTGGGTGCCCTCTCCGCCGGGCGCGGGGGTCCCGCGGCTCCCCTCGCGGCAGCGGCGCCCCTCCGCCGGGCGCGGGGCCTCGGCGGTGCCGCTGCGTATGGCGGCGCCTTGCAGGGGCGCGGGGAACTGCGCGCGGCCGGCCCACCACCCGCGTGCGGGTCGTCACCGGGGCCGGAGGGGCAGATCGGTTCGATCCGGACCACCGGCCGGTGGGTGGTTGCCCGCGCAGTTCCCCGCACCCCTGGGCTGGCGGCGGTGCGTCCGCAAGCGACGGCGCTTGGTGACTGGCCGCGCAGTTCCCCGCGCCCCTATGGGGCACTGCGGTACGTCGTCACACGACGGCCGGTGGTCGGCTGAGCGCGCAGTTCCTCGCGCCCCCTTGGGGCGCGTCCCGTCGTGCGGGCAGCGCCGGGCGCCCCGCTGCGCGGGGGGAACCCCGGGAGGGGCTATACGGGGGTCGCCGCGCGAGCGTCGTGGTGGGGGGAGTGGGCCACCACGCGGGAGGCCCGCGACGGCATGTCCTGGGTCGGGGTCAAGTGCCGGCCCAGGCGCAGGGCGATCACCGAGACGCCCAGGGAGCAGACCACCAGCAGGACGACGTACACGTCATACGCCCCCGCCGCGGCGATGAGGCCGCCCACCGCCGGGCCGACCGCCAGCGCAAGCTGCTTCACCAGCGCGAACGCGGCGTTGTAACGCCCAACCATCCGCTCCGGCGCCAGATCGGCGACCAGCGGCGACACCGTCGGTGCGAGCATGGCCTCGCCGAGCCCGAACAGCGCGTACGTCGAGATGATCGCGACCACCGCGACCGCGTGGTGCGCGTGCACCAGCCCCGACGCCCCCGCCGCCAGCCAGGCCACCGTCCAGACCAGGCCGACCGCCGCGATCACCCGGCTGCGCCGCCGGTGCTCGACCAGCCGCAGCACCACGAACTGCGCCAGCACGATCGCCGCGGTGTTGGCGGCCAGTGCGACACCCAGCATCGCCGGTGAGATGCGCGTGACAGTCACCGCGAAGGCGGACAGACCCGACTCGAACTGCCCGTAGCACGCGAAGAACAGCACGAAGCCGAGCACGCACAGCGTCACCATCGCCCGGTTGCGCACCAGGACCCGCCAGCCGCCGGCAGCCTCCGCATCGGCGACGGCCCCGTCCAGCGGGGCCGTCCGCGGCAGCCGCACCGTGGCGATCACGGCGCCCAGCACCAGGAACATCGCCGCCTCGATGGCGAACAGCCGGATGAAGGACGACGGGTGCGCGGTGTCCACGATCAGCCCGCCCATCAGCCCGCCGACCCCAAGGCCGAGGTTGGCCAGGAAGAATTGCGTCGCGAAGGCCCGGGACCGCGTCACCGTGGTCGAGCACCACACGATCATCGTGGCCAGCGCCGGCTGGACGACGGATATCCCCGCCCCCAGTGCACCCGCCGCCGCGATCACCACCGGCTCACTGCCGGACAGTCCGAGCCCCAGCGAACCGGACGCCGCCAGCACCGTGCCGACCACGGCCACCGGTACGGGCCCGCGCCGGTCGATGATCCGCCCGGTGAAGGGCAGCACGAAGAGTGCGGCCACGGCGAACGTCGCCAGGACCACGCCCGCGGTCCCCGCCCCGAGCCCCCGGACTTCGGACACATATACGAAGGTGAAGGGCACGGTGAAGCCGTTGCCGAACGCACTCAGGGCGTTCCCCAGCTGGATCCGGCGCAGTGCTGCGCCCATGGCGGTGTTGTTCACGGCTCTCCCCTCCGGGCAGACAGGACCAGGTAAGCCTTCGGATTGAAGACTTCACGAGTAAAGTTCGAAGCTAAAGAGTACATGCCGAAGGGCTTTAGAGCAAAGCCCTTCCGTGCGATACTCGGACCATGACCGCAGCCGCAGGCTCCGCCGGTTCGCCGCAGGAACTGGACCTCGACGCCCAGATCGCCGCGTACCAGCGTGAATTTCCCGAGGTCGACCCCCAGATCGAGAAGGTCGTCACCGCACTCGGCCGGCTCAATCGCCGGATGAACGTCGCGTACGGCCGTCAGCTCGTCGCCCTCGGGATCAGCAGTGCCGAGTGGGAGGTGCTCAAGGCCCTCGTGGTCGTCGGCCGGCCTTACCGCCTCGGCCCGGGTGACCTCGCCAAGCGGCTCGGCCTCACCCCGGCCGCCATGACCCACCGCATCGACCGCCTGGTCACCGAGGGCCTGGTCACCCGCGAGCGCGACGAGACCAACCGGGTCCGCGTCATCGTGGAGCTGACCGACGAGGGCCGGGAGAAGTGGCTCCAGACCATGCGCCTCGCCGCGGCTTTCGAGGACGAGCTGCTCCAGGACCTGAGTACGGCCGAGCGCGGCACCCTCGGCGAGATCCTGATCCGCCTGCTGCGCCGCGTCGAGGACAGTCAGCCGGACGCCGGCGGCCGGCTCGAAGACCTGGACTGACCGGGCGCGACAGCAGGGGGTTGACACCCCTGGCGTGGCCGCGTAGTGTTCTCCGAGTTGTCCGACGTGAGCGCCGACCCCGGTCGGTCCCCGGGCAGCCATTCCGCAGAAACTATTCGACTTTCGAGCGATCGACGGCCGCGTGCCGTCGTGTTGTTGTCGTCCCGTCGTGTGCTTTCTTCGGAATGCGTGCAGAGTTTCGATCGACCCGGCCGATTTGGCCGGAGCGAACGGAGTCCGCTAAAGTCTCACTCGTCGGAACGGCCGAACAGCCGGAAAGACGAACCCCGCTGACTGGGGGTCAGACACCGGAAAGCGTCTGATAGAGTCGGAAACACAGAAGGGAAAGCCCGGAGGGGCCGGTGAAACGGTCTCGAAGGTAGCGTCCGTTCCTTGAGAACTCAACAGCGTGCCAAAAGTCAACGCCAGATATGTTGATACCCCGTCGCGTGCCTC